>JAPUHZ010000197.1 GCA_027297485.1 Deltaproteobacteria bacterium | reverse complement strand
TAATCGACGCTTTAATTGAGTCTTACTTTAGGCCAGAGGACTTTATTGGTAATCAGGGAGAGACCACGGACAAAAGACGGACAATTTGCGGACAGTTGGAGAACAGGTGGCTCTTAGGTCAATGCATAAGCTGTTGAAAACTTTGGGAATTATTGGTGGGCCGCCGGAGACTCGAACTCCGGACCCGCTGATTAAGAGTCAGCTGCTCTACCAACTGAGCTAGCGGCCCGCACCACAAACAAGGATAAGGTCAAAAGGATGATAAGTAGATTTATCCTTCAGCCCTTGAAATTGGGGTGAGTGAAGGGATTTGAACCCTCAACCCCTGGAGCCACAGTCCAGTGCTCTAACCAGTTGAGCTACACTCACCACATTTGAAGTCATGCTGGCGCGCCAGAAGGGACTCGAACCCCTGACCCACGGCTTAGAAGGCCGTTGCTCTATCCGACTGAGCTACTGGCGCTACAGATCACTTATGTGAAAAGTGAACAGCCCGACCCCAACACTCCTTTTTTTGACTTCTATTTTTCATCGCTATTTGCTGTTCACTATATTATTGATGGTCGGGGCGAGACGATTTGAACGTCCGACCCCCTGCGCCCAAGGCAGGTGCGCTACCAGGCTGCGCTACGCCCCGTCAAATCACTAAATAAGTGAAACCATTCTACACATGCACGGGTTGAAATCAACACCATACTCGCCTCAGGACTGTCAAAAACGCTCTTCACGTTTGACCGCGGGTATCTTGAAGGGTCAATGCAACGGGCCGGGAAGATACTTCCATTCAAGTCTCTCCCTATTTTCGCTTTTCCTGAGGGTTTCTTTCCTGAGGTCCGAGAGAAAACAGCGAAGGCAGCGCTTCTACGAGCTTCTTTAGGGCTTTTCCTCGATGACTGACACGCCCTTTGGTCTCTCGGTCCACCTCTCCAAAGGTCTTGCCAAAAGGCGGATAAAAAAAGAGTGGATCATAGCCAAACCCATTTCCCCCTTTCAGTGTAAAGGCAATCCACCCTTCACACTCCGCACGGAATAACCACTCTTTTCTCCCAAGCGAGGCGGGTGTGCACAAGGCAAGCACACAGACAAACCGCGCCCCTCTTTTCTCCTGCGGTAGATCCGTTAAGGCACGTAGCAATTTCTCGTTGTTCTGAACATCGTCGCTCTCCTCTCCGCTGTAGCGAGCGGAAAAAACACCCGGCGCTCCACCCAGCGCATCCACTTCCAGCCCTGAATCATCCGCCAAGGTCAGGCAGCCAGAGAAGTCGGCCAGCGTTCGCGCTTTCTTCAGAACATTCTCCTCGTAGGTATCCCCATCCTCGACGACTTCAGGCCATCCACTGAGACTGCTGAGAGGGACGATTTTGATTGGGAGAACCTTGAGGATCGCCTCGACCTCGACGAACTTACCCGGATTGGTTGTGCCGACGAGGATTTCCACAACTAAAAGGCTTAGGGAATCGTGTTGATAACTTTCTTCTGGACTTTCAGAAGCTCGCGAATGCCTTGCTGGGCGATGTTAGTCATACGGTCCAATCGGCTCTTGCTAAATGGAACGCTCTCTGCAGTTCCTTGAACCTCCACAAACTTTCCTGACCCGGTCATGACAAAGTTCATGTCCACCTCGGCCTGGCTATCCTCCTCATAGGTGAGATCCAAAAGTACTTTCCCCTTTACTATCCCAACGCTCACCGCAGCCACTGAATCTAGGATGAGCTTCTTTTTGACCGCCCCTGTTTTTGCCCATCTACGCACAGCCTCCACGAGGGCCACATAGGCTCCTGTGATCGAGGCCGTCCGGGTCCCGCCATCCGCCTGAATCACATCGCAGTCAATCCAGACCGTTTTCTCCCCGAGGCTTTTCAAGTCGGCGATCGCACGAAGGCTGCGGCCGATCAGTCTCTGGATCTCATGGGTCCTCCCCCCGACTTTTCCCCGAGAAGACTCGCGGGAAATACGAATCTGCGAAGAGGAGGGAAGCATACCGTACTCTGCGGTAATCCATCCCTTGCCGCTGTGGCGCAGGAAAGGAGGAACCTTGTCCTCCAGCTTAGCGGTGCAGATCACCCGGGTATCGCCCACCTCAATCAAAACTGAGCCATCAGCGTGCTTGATGTAGCTCGGATTAATGGCGATGGGCCTTAATTGTCTCTCTTTTCTCCCATCCGTCCGCATCTCTCGACACTAAAGGTGAAAGATCACCATCTTGAGTTCAGTCATTTCCTCCACGGCGTAGCGCGGCCCCTCCTTGCCGAAGCCCGACTCCTTCAGCCCACCGTAAGGCATGAGATCGGCCCGCCATTGGGGACCCCAGTTAATGTTCAGGTTGCCGGACTCCACCTCGTGAGCAAACTTCATAGCCCACTCCAGCTTCTCAGTAAAGATACCGGCTGCGAGACCGTAGACTGTGTCATTGGCGAGCGCGATCGCCTCATCGATGGACTCGAAAGGCGTGACCGCTACCGCTGGGCCGAACAGCTCATCCGAGGAGATTCGCATTTCAGGTTTTACATCCGCCACCACCGTGGGGGCATAAATTGTGCCCTGCCTTGCTCCGCCTGCAACAACCCGGGCATCCCCTTCGACGGCTTTTTGAACCCAACTCTCAACACGGACGGCATCTGCCTCCCGGACCATGGGGCCAACTCTAGTCTTCTCATCAAGCTGGCTGCCAGTGGTCAGGGACTGCACTTTAGGGGTTAGGACGCTTAGGAAGTCGTTGTAGACTTTACCCGCAGTAAGGACTCGTTGGGTGGAGATACAAACTTGCCCGGCATTGGCGTAGCCTGTAGCGGCCACCGCCATTGCCACCTTGTCCAAGTCAGCGTCGGGCATGACGATCAAGGGGCAGTTGGAGCCTAGCTCCATGGTGACCTTCTTGATCCCGGCCAAACGGCAGATCCGCTCTCCTACCTCCCGACTGCCGGTGAAGGTAATCTTGCGTACACGGCGGTCAGAGACGAGGACCTCTCCAATCTCCGCTCCAGAACCGGTGAGACATTGAATCCCCTCGGCTGGAAGCCCTGCCTCGAGCAAAATTTCAGTGAGTTTTAGCGCCGAGAGAGGCGTATCCGTGGCCGGCTTGATGATCACCGAGTTGCCGGCAGCTAGGGCCGGCCCGACCTTATGGCAAACCAAATTGAGCGGGAAGTTGAAGGGGCTGATGGCCACCACAACACCACATGGAACCCGCAGCGTAAAACCGAACTTCTTATACCCGCCTGGGTCTCCATCCAATGGCACGGTCTCTCCGTGGATGCGCTTGGCCTCTTCGGCTGAGCCCATGAGGGTCTCTACAGCGCGATTCGCCTCACTGCGGCCTTCGGCGATGATTTTGCCCTCCTCCGTGGAGATCAACCGCCCCAACTCCTCGTTGCGGGCCGCCATAAGGTCAGCGGCCCTCCTGAGGATTCTCCAGCGGTCATAACCGGAGAGGTTGGCCATGACTTTTGCCCCGCGCTCCGCGAAGCTCAAGGCGCGGTCGACGTCGCTGCTATCGGTCTTGGGGACCGTGTCGATAATCGAGTTGTCGTAGGGGTTTCGGACCTCGATCTTTTTAGACTTATCGACCCATGCTCCTTCTGCGAACATCTTCAAAGGTGACAACCTCCTGATTTTGCTAATTCAAAATGCAAATTTTATATTTTTCATTCTGCAAGTTGTAGTTTTTAATCTTCTTGTTTCTCTCCTTGGCGGCCGCGATAAAAACTACGGCCATAGGCACGGTGGAAAGCAGTCCAACGCGAACCCTCCTCTTTGCCCAACAGGGTCTGGATACTCTGGATCTTACCGTCCAGATCATCCAAATAGTGGAGTATAACCGCCTCCACTGTCTGCGGCAGCTTGGGGGAGCCGAACTCATAGGAGCCGTGGTGGCTTACGATCATATGTTTCACCAGCATTTCGAGCTCTTCGGGAAAGTCCGCAATGGCCTTAATTTTCTCGCTGACGATCTCGACCTCCATCACCAGGTGACCTAAGAGCTGTCCCCGGTCGGTGTATTCCACCGCCCGGTCGAAAGAGAACTCATAGACCTTGCCGATGTCATGGAGAAAGCCGCCGATGAGAAGAAGATCCACATCGACGCCCCGGTAATTCTCGACCACTTTGAGAATGAGTTTAAGAAGCGAGAGGGTATGCTCCAAGAGACCGCTTAAATAGGAATGATGGATGCTCTTTCCGGCCGGGGCAAGTTTGAATAGATCCATAAAAGTCCGATCGGCAAAGAAGGACTCTGCCAGGGCGCGCAAATGAGGATTTTTCATTCCCCTGAGGAGTGTCATCAACTCCTCGGCCATCGCCCCTGGATCGGATAGGCTCTTGGGTAAAAAGTCCTCTGCCGCCACCTCTCTCTCATCCAACCGAGCAATATCGTGCACGCGAATCTGGATCTTTCCCTGATAAAGAGTGGCCTGCCCGCGCACCCGCACAAAGTCGTTCTTGTCGAATCCTCTCCCCAGCTCCTCCGCCCGCTCCCATACCCTCCCCTCAATCTCCCCGCTCCGATCTATAAGCTTAAGAGTCAAATAACTATTCCCCCCCTTGGTTACCCCATGGTTCTTGGCAGACACCAAAAAGAGCGAATCGATCGGTTGATTATCACGGATATCGGCAACGAAAAGAGACTTGATGGGAGCTTCCAAAATCTACCCCCCATATTGCATCGACCGCGCCAAGTCATAAAGTGATCGAACCAGAAATTGCTGAAGAAATATAATTGCGACGAAAACAAGAATGGGGGAGAAATCAATGCCTCCTGCATAAAGAGGTAAGGCGCGGCGCACCCGGTAGAGCACCGGCTCGGTGGCACTATGGAGAAAACGAACTATAGGGTTGTAGGGGTCCGGATTCACCCAGGAGATAAAGACCCGGGCAATGATGATCCACTTATAGACCCCCAAAATAAAGGCCAGCACCTGGGCCACGGCGATTAAAAGATTAGCCAGGATAAACACCTTTCGAGTTCTACTTGCTGCGCGGGCCAAAAATAGCGGTCCCGATCCGCACCAACGTGGCCCCCTCTTCAATCGCCATCGGATAGTCGTGCGTCATGCCCATCGAGAGCTCCTTAAGATCCACATTCGGGATCTTCAATCCCCTAAGCTCCATCTGCAGATCCCTTAAGGCACGAAAGTAAGGACGCATATCCTCCACGTTCTCTCTCAAAGGGGGGATGGTCATCAATCCTTCCACACTGAGGTGTGAGAGGCTTCCCACCTCCTGCAATATCGATGCAACATTCTCTTTAACAATCCCAGTCTTGCTCTCCTCTCCGCCCAGATTCACCTCGACAAAGGTACGGACCCTTTGTCCTCTCTTCTTACCCTCCCTGTCCAGCTCCCTGGCAAGCTCCAGGCTGTCCAAAGATTCGATTAGATCAAAGAGATCTAAGGCCGCCTTGACCTTGTTGCGCTGGAGATGGCCAATCATATGCCATTCCACAGGCTCTTCAATGGCCCCCCTTTTGATCTTGGCCTCCTGCACGTAGTTCTCGCCAAAAAGCCGGATTCCTGCTTTGGCTGCCGCACGCATCTTGGCAATGTCTTGCGACTTGGATGCGGCTAGCAGTTTAATCTCATGCGGCTCCTTCCCGCATCGCTTTGCCGCCGCGCGGATGTTTTCCATGACCCCTTGGTAGTTTGCAGCAATATCGAACATAAGCCTGGTACAGGTCAGAAGTATACTATTGCATATCTTATTTGCCCCAATCAATCACCTTCCCCTCTGCGGGAAAAGAGCAC
>JAPUHZ010000196.1 GCA_027297485.1 Deltaproteobacteria bacterium | reverse complement strand
ACATATACTTGCATGCCTATGAGACACCGAGTGATGTCAAACAGGGGCTGAAACGGTAGTTTGAATTCTACAATACCCGTCGCCCACATCGGGCACATATGGGGCAGACACCCGATACGGCGTATTTCAACGTATTGCCTGTAGCCGAGATCGCATAATTCCTTGGGATACTTTCCACTTAAGAATTGGCGTGAGGTGTTCAGATAAACGGGACCACCTCTGCGTCCTGTTCCCGGCCTGAAGCCACGCCGGGCAGGGGATGCATCAAACGTTTTGTCAATTTAGTGCAATTGGAACGCAAGAGGAGTCGGCGGCGGCTTTCTCGATTGCCCGCTCAAGACCGATACGATCAAGGATCCAATCAGCATCGAAAACCTGGGAGTCCAGCCTAAAGAAGCCAGCCTAGCTCCTCGTCCTTGGTTCATACCTTGTTTTAAAGCAGGGGGGGGTAGCAGCTTCTTCTCCAGCTGCGCATAGCGGTCGGTCACCTGACGAATATACGCACGCTTCTCACTATTATGACCGTAGAAAAAACTCCCCTTAAATCCTGCGACGACCAAGTTCCGTAGCTGGAGGCGCGTAAGTCCTAGCCCTTTGGTGACAAGTTGCAATTCGTGAGACAGGGTCGTATTCGAGATCAGTCGGTTGTCGGTGCAGATACTCACCGACAACCCCCAATCGATCATCTTCCGAATGGGGTGCTGAGAGATTTTCTTGATCGACGGAGTCGTCTGCAGATTGCTGGTCGGACAGACTTCGATGCCGATACGCTGGCTGGCAATATAGTCGGCGAGATTCTCGACATAACGCCGACGGTCTGCTTGGCTCCGGATATGGGGAGCGCGGATCATGTTCTGTGAGAACAAGAACGTTCCGTGGCCAATCCGATTTGCATAGCACTGTGTGATCGCCTGAAAGATCGACTCGGGCCCGTAGGCCTCGCCGGCATGCACCGTCTTTTTAATAAAGTGCATGTGAGCATAATGATATGCCCTGCTGTGATCACCCGGCGGGTAGCCGGCCTCCTCCCCGGCCAGATCGAAACCGACGATCGGTAGCCCTTCCCGCTCCACCAACTCGACTGCTGCGCGCGCCAGCTCTTCTGAGGCCGCGGTGAAAATATCCTTGGGCCTGGAATGACACATAATGCGGATCAGGTCCGCATAGTAAGGCGACATCCCACGGACGAACCGCCGCATCCCGCATACGATAAGGCCGAAGTGAAAGGGCACGTCTTCGCCCTTGCGTACGGCACGCGAGCGGTTATGTTCCCACTTGGCGGCCTCAAGGCCCCGCAAGACCGAACGGATCACGTCCGCAGTCGAAAGGTCCTCCGAGGTATGCAGCTGAGGTGCGAAGCGGACCTCGATATAGCGCACGCCCTCGGCGATATTGTCCTCGGCCAATTCCTGAGAGACGCGCTCAAGATTCTCCTGGCTGTGAAGCACACCGCAAGTGTACTGAAAGCCCTGGAGGTACTCTGGCAGATCCTTGTATTTAGGCTTGAAAACGAGCTTGCGCAGGCCGCTCTCGGTGTAGGAGGGTAGCTTGACTTTCTCTTTGCGCGCCAGCTCGATGAGCGTTTTTAGACGCAGAGAGCCGTCCAGGTGCAGGTGCAGATCCGATTTAGGAATCTGTTTGATGAATTCTGGGGTGAGGTTCTCCTTCATTGAGACTATTTATAGCTGATTTTCCGCTGAGTATCCAATTAGCTCTGATCCGAAAAAACTACTCGCATGATCAAAAAACTCCAAACCCTCTGGTTCTTAGAGATTTACTTCGTACCCTCCGGACTCTCCTCCCACTTGCCTCTCCCCACTTCGATCCCCAATACGTCACACCAAAAGAAATGCCATCATTAGGGCAGAGGCCATGAGTTCCTGATCCCGGCGGCGAGCTAGGAAGGCCTGGAGCCTTAATCGATTCGTACTCGTGAATGACTGAGTGAACCGCTGAATCAGGACTCCCACGAAGAAGCCGGAGTTTTTGGACCAAAAACGCAATCAATGGGTAGATCCTCCTCTCCTGTTTTTATTACAATCCGGCCTACACTTCACGGAATTTTTCTCCGAACTACTTTAGCTTAAGAAAATTATGGAAGAGTGGCCCTATCGGCTGTTAGCGTTTACTGGATTTTTCTCT
Organism: Deltaproteobacteria bacterium; assembly: GCA_027297485.1. Next base: position 3,151 of record JAPUHZ010000196.1, on the reverse strand, counting down.
ATTTGCTTTATCGCCTGGGTGACGGGAACGCGCCAGCGTGTCAATGGGAAAGTCGTCATTGGCAGTATGATATTGGCCTGGGTGATTGCAATCATCATTTTTTGGGTTCCTGGGTCGAAGTGGGTCCTGGGGTGGATGAACGATGTCCTGGTTTCCACACTGGCGGCGGCGCAGAAAGGGTCGATTTTTCTTTTTGGTCCGCTTGCGGTGGGACCAGGTCAGTCCTTGCCTGATGGGACCCCGTCCATTGGGTTTATTTTGGCGATGCAGGCCTTGCCAGCCGTGGTGTTCTTTGCGGCGCTGGTGGGAGGGTTGTATTACTTAAACATTCTGCCCGCGATTGTTCGCCTTTTCGCAAGGCTATTTTATCGGGCCATGGGGTTATCGGGAGCCGAAGCCCTGGCTGCCTCAGCCAATATCTTCGTCGGCATAGAATCCACCTTGGCGATTCAACCCTATTTATTGAACATGACCCGCTCTGAGCTGCTCACGGTATTAACCTGCATGATGGCCACCGTGGCGAGCACGGTCATGGCCATTTATGTGACAGCCTTACACGAGGTATTTCCACAAATCGCTGGACACTTGCTTTCAGCCTCGGTAATCTCCATTCCCTGCGCGGTGCTCATTAGTAAACTGTTTCTCCCTGAAGAAGACACCCCTCTCACTGTCGGGAATATTCCCTCTGAAGCTTCAGGTTGGGGTGGGGCACCTCACCAAAAAAATCAGGATGCGAAGAGCCCCTCAAACCTCATTACGGCCTTAATCGAGGGCGGGGCACAGGGCGTCAAGATGGTCGTTGCCATAGCCACTCTCTTGATTGTGTTTCTGGGGTTGGAGTCCGTTGTTGATCTTGCGTTAGAACAATTGCCCTGGATCAAGGAAACGCCGTTGTCAGTGACGCGCATACTTAGCTGGCTCGCGTGGCCTTTCGCGATTCTTCTAGGCTTGAGGCCTGATGAGTGGCAGATCGGCGCGGAACTATTGGGAGTTCGATTCGTCCAAACAGAAGTGGCAGCGTATTTCCAATTAGCTGCCATCCAATCGATGACCCCACCGCCCTTGTCGATGCGTTCCCTCACGGCATTGACGTATGCCTTATGCGGGTTTGTCCATATAGCCAGTGTGGGGATTTTTGTCGGCGGGTTAGGGGCATTGATCCCTTCACGGACAAAAGAGGTATCGCTGCTTGGGTTACGTGCGCTGTGGACTGCTTTCTTGGCGACGTTGCTGACTGGTTGCCTAGCCGGAGTGTTATCCTCATTTTAGGTATCGCTTTCTTTAAAAGAAGACTCCTATCGCCCATGAGCCGCCATGAAATCGAGGGTCTTCTCCAGAGCAGGAATTCGGTAATCATCTCGCTCGATGTAGGGTTCATGCTTCGCCCCCTCGAGGACAAACAATTCGCACCGCCCAGGCCGTCGTGCGTTCAAATTCCTACAGTAGATACGTTGCCCCCTCGAGGTGACGGCCCGATCCAAGCTGGCCTGGAGGATCAGCACCGGAATGGTGGTCTCCCCTGCCTCGTTTCTAGCCTTCCTCGCCGCCTTGCACGCCTGGTGGAGCCAGCGATTGCTCGGTCCGCCGAGTCTCACTCCGGGACGTAACCGATAGACTTCCCGGAACTTATTGAACCGCAGTTCGCTATGCGTGTAGATGTTCGTCTTCACGTCGAACAGGAGCTCACCTTGGTACGGTCCCTGGCCCGGCGCATAGTCCTGGGGGGTACTCGTGAACCTCTTTCGTATCCTGACAATTTTGCACGCAGCATTCACCGGGAGCCAGCCGATGTGTAGCTCGTGCATGGGTGCGGAGAGGATCGCGGCGTCAACGTCATCCTTGTAAGTTTGAATGTAGAGCGAGGCCACCGTGCCACCCATTGAGTGCGCGATGAAGAAGAGAGACTTGTGGGGTCGCTGGTTCACAACATGGTCGACGAAATACTTCAGGTCCAGCACGTAATGCGCGAAGGACTCGATGTGCCCGACCTGCGGCTTGTCGGGTATCAGCCTCTCAAAAAAACCCTGCCCACGATGGTCATGTATGTAAATCGAGTACCCCTGATTCCCAAGGTCGTAGATCACCTCCTGGTACTTAACAAAGCTCTCGGCTCGTCCGCTTGAGATGACGATGGCGCCGACTTCATCCTCTCGAATGAAGGTCATGTATTCAATTCGGACGTCATCAACCCCTTGGAAGTGCCCGGTTCGACCGTAGTGGTCCCAATACGGCAACACCTTTTCCCTGTAGTTCTCGTCGAGATGCTCCTCTGTCAATAAGCCGTATCTGTTCTCGAGCGAATCCCACGCGAGCCAGGAGAGTTCGAGCGGCGTCCACGACGGACCGGAACACGAGAGCAGAAAAGGCAGGGACAAAGCCAGGAGGAGGCCGGAGATGCGTCGGCTACTCATCCTTCTGACAGAGACGGAAAAGGCGATGTGCGTACAAGAATCCCACTTCCCTATCGAAAAGATGCCAGGTCGGCAGACTATCATCGCCATCTGCAGCATGTTGCAGCTTAAGATCGCCCCGATCAGGATATCAGCCATCACCGAAAAACTGGGAGTCCAGCATAAAGAAGCCTCACAGCTTCTCGTTTCTGATAGGCCCTTTGTTTAGCGCAGAGCGGGCAGCAGCTTCTTTTTCAGCTGCGCATAGCGGTCGGTCACCTGCCGGATATACGTGCGCTTCTCATTGTAATGACCGTGGAAGAAGCTCCCCTTAAATCCCGCTACCACTAAGTTTCGTAGTTGGCGGCGTTTGAGTCCCAGCTCCCTTGTTACAAGCTCCAACTCGTGAGACAGGGTCGTATTCGAGATCAGTCGGTTGTCGGTGCAGATGCTCACCGACAGCCTGTCCCTTCTATTAATTCGTCCGCATTGAAATACTTGAATATTTGGGGATAATAACGAATTCGAGATCCCCAGATTGGTCAAAGTGGTGGAATCAACCATTTCTCAATCCCCAATGCCTCCAGGATTAACTCAACGGAAAGAGCCACAAGAATAATGCCCATGACCCGAATGAGTATAGCTGCACAGGGCTTACCAATTACCCGCAGGATGGGATCCGCCCCAAGCATCAATCCATAGCCAACCGCAAGCACGGTGCAGCTATACTCATTCGGGTCATGGGCATTATTCTTGTGGCT
>JAPUHZ010000195.1 GCA_027297485.1 Deltaproteobacteria bacterium | reverse complement strand
TACAAATCCATCATGGTCTCCGCGCTTGGATTAGATGCCTTTTTCGCGCACTAAGATGAGGAGAGAAAGATGGTTGATCGATTGAGCACGCTACTGTATGGGTTAATGTTCTTCACCTTTCTTGTGTTAACCGGCTGTCCTCCACCTTCTACGACCAAACCGGAGATGCCCTCTTCACCTCCACCTTCCCAGACATCTGTCAAAGAGCAGCCTGCCAAGGCGGCTCCTAAGCCTGCTCCACTCACAAGTCTGGAGTTGCAGCGACAGGGTAAAGCCCCAGTCACGCCTGCTTCCAGTCCCTTAAAGGACATCCACTACAACTTTGACAGCTATGATTTGCGTGGTGATGCTCGAGAGACCCTGAAAGCCAATGTCGGTTGGCTGAAGGCCAACCCTTCGGCCCGAGTGGAAATTGAGGGTCATTGCGATGAGAGGGGAACCAACGAATACAATCTGGCCCTGGGTGCCCAACGGGCGCAAGCCGCCAAGGACTACCTGGTCAGCCTGGGCGTTTCTGCGGGACGATTATCAACCATAAGCTATGGCGAGGAGTTGCCCGTTTGCAAGGAAAAGACGGAAGAGTGCTGGCAAACGAACCGCCGGGCCCGCTTTGTCATCACCACCGCGCGGCCAGCCTCGTAAAGCCGGAAATCACAATTCAGGATTCTGACTCCTGTCTTCCATAGTTCCGAACATCTCATGAAGTGGCCTTTTTTTTCGCTTCTCGTATTGGGTGGCGCGATGCTGTCGGCCTGCCCCACTGCTCAACAGCTAGAGGTCATAGAGAGAGAGCAGAGGCGCCTTCGAGCCGCGAACAGAAATGTCCTAACGCAGAGCGCCGCTATTCGTAATGAATTTGATAGTGTCCGCTCTAGCTTGGCTGACACCCGCGCCAATCTCCAGAAGATACAGCGGGAACTGAACGCCTTAAAAGAGAAGGTGGCGGAAGTTCAATACCATACGGGCCGTCAGATCGGTCAGTCGACTCGCGAGGGGGATCAGAGAATCAAAGAGATGGAAGGCCGGATCGCTAAAATCGACGAGACCCTCAAGGCTCAAGGGATTCTCTTGAAGGCCCGCGAGGAGGAATTGCGCCTGCTCCGGGAGACCCTCTTGGCAACAGTGCGCAGACAGGAGCCAAGAACCTCAGGAGAGACTGAGCCCACAAGCAAATTTTATAGAGGAAAAACTCCAGGAGAATCTGATGTGGTGAGGAGGAACTACGAGGAGGCGCGCAAGCTGCTAGAAGAAAAAGATTACCGGGGTTCTATCGCTCGATTTAAGGAGTTTCTGAAAAAGTATCCTGAGAGCGATTATTCGGACAATGCCCAGTATTGGATTGGAGAGGGCCATTATGCCTTGAGGGAATTCGATCAAGCCATCCTGGAGTTTGACGCGGTGCGGCGCAAATATCCCAAGGGGGACAAGGTGCCGGCATCACTTCTCAAGCTGGCGTTTGCCTTTGCAGAGCTGGGTGACAGGCTGGACGCCCGTTTGATTCTCCAGGAACTTATCGATCGATATCCCCAGTCGCAAGAGGTGGTTAAGGCAAAGCAGAAACTGAAAGCCTTGGAGTCATGACCACTCGCGGATACTGAGCCATCAAAACCCATCCCTGAGCTTTTTACCCCGCTTTTGCCAGCTTTCAGCAGTCAGCACTTCGGCAAAGGGTGCGGATCGAAGCTGAACGCTGATGGCTGAACGCTTACCCTGACAAAATCATGGAGATCCTTCGTCATAGTGAGGACCGGAACCTATCGATTTCCAAACCCATCCTCTCCATGGGTAACTTTGACGGTATTCACTTGGGCCACCAAGCCCTTTTGCAGCGGGTGGTTCAAGAGGCAAAGAGCCAGGGTGGCCGCTCAGTTGTTTTGACCTTTGAGCCCCATCCGCTCAAAATCTTGGCCCCTGAGCGGGCGCCTCGGTTGATCTTGGCCCACAAGGACAAGATGCGCCTCTTCCAATCCTCAGGAGTGGAGGTAGTGATTATTCAAGCATTCAATCCAACCTTTGCGAATGTAGAGGCTGAAGAGTTTGTTCGACATTATTTGATCGATCGGCTCAAAGTTCATAAGATCTGGGTCGGGAGAGACTTAAGGTTTGGAAAGGGAAGAAAGGGTCGAGTAGAGGATTTGATCCGATGGGGAGCGGAGGGAGGGCTAAAGGTTGGGATTGTAGAGCCGATACAACTGGAGGGGGCACGCATCAGTAGTAGTCGGATAAGGAAGCTGATAGAGCAGGGAGACGTGCACGAGGTCCACCGCTTCCTGGGCCGCTACCATTTCGTCTCGGGGCGAGTAGCTCCTGGTCACCAGAGGGGCAGGAATCTTGGATTTCCGACAGCCAACATTGTCACCCGAATTGAAGTACTACCTCTAGACGGAATCTATGCCACTTTTTTGCAGGTTGACGGGCGCCTGTGGCCGAGCGTTACCAATGTGGGGTTTAATCCTACATTCGGAGAGGGACCGAGGACGATCGAAAGCTATATCTTCGATTTCCAAGAGGACCTCTATGGCCAACAAGTAAGTCTGTTTTTCATTAAGAGGATTCGAGAAGAGAAAAAATTTCCCTCACCGGACCTTTTAGTCAAGCAGATGAAAAAGGACGTCCTAAGCGCACAAGAAATCCTGAGCCGGATCGAGCTGGATAAATGGGCGGGATTAGCAAGGTAACCCTAATCGACAAAGAGCATATTGGTGCGCGCCTGGATCTTTTCTTGACGCATCAATTTCTCGGTCTTTCGGAGATCAAGGGGTTAAGCCGTTCAGGGATCCAAAAGATGATTGCCGCAGGACAAGTCACCGTCAACGGCCGAAGGACTAGGCCCAGCGCCCGTCTCAAATCAAGCGACTTGATTGAGATTCAATGGCTCCCTCCGCAGGACACAGCATTAGTGCCCGAACCGCTTCCCCTCGATATCCTTTACGAAGATGAGGATTGCCTCGTGGTAAATAAAGCCCCCGGAATGGTGGTCCATCCCGCCGCAGGGAATCGCCGCGGGACCTTAGTCAACGCCCTCCTCTATCACTGTCCGAATCTCCAGGGGATTGGAGGGGAAAGGCGCCCTGGGATTGTCCACCGACTGGACAAGGATACTTCGGGTGTCATGGTCATCGCCAAGCACGGACAGGCCTTTCACCAAATAGCCCGCCAGTTCAAGGAGCGGCGGGTCTGCAAAGAGTATCTCGCCCTGGTGTGGGGCAAGATCGATAGGAAGAGGGGGATCATAGATCGCCCCATCGGACGTCACCGGAGCGACCGAAAGAGAATGTCGAGCATCCACTCCCACGCTCGGTTGAGGGAGGCCATAACCGAATGGCAAGTGGAAAACTTCTTCAGGGTGGGACTCCAGGGGAATCGTTTTTCTTGGGTCACGTTGTTACGTTTGAAGCTCCGTACTGGACGGACCCATCAAATCCGAGTCCATCTGGCAGACCAGGGATATCCGGTGGTGGGGGACCGAATCTACGGTCGCAAGTGGCGGGGTCTTTCCAAAAATCACGTGGAGACGCCGGGTCTGACTGACTTTCCGCGCCAAGCGCTCCATGCCGAGAGACTCGGATTCTGCCACCCTCGGTCTGGTGTGGCCTTAGATTTTCACGCTCCACTATTTCAGGACATGAAAGGGCTTTTAGACTCTTTGACGGAAAGGGGCTCCAGGAGTGAAGTAAGAAAAGATGAGAAGGGGGTTGACAAGGAAATCGCGTTTCCTTAATATAAGCGTCTATTGGTTGCTCTATTCAGCGGTTTTTCTTGGAACTAACCCCACACTAAGGTTATCATTCACTGTATCCCGACCTAGAAGTTTGATTTGGATTTCAAACAAAAAATATTCACGTCTGTGTCAAAGCCTTTGTCGTTTTGAAATACTGTGTCTGTAAGCAGTCGCATCCGCCGGAATGGCAAGGGGCGGTTGTTAAACCTTCAGCACTTTCACTTTGAGGGAGAAAAGGAGACGCATCTCTATGGTACGTGGAAAGACCCGAGCCGAAAATGAACCCGTGGAAGTGAACGGGTTAAATCTCAAGTCTCTTAAGGATATGAAGATCAGCGAGTTGGCATTGATCGGTAAGAATTTCAATATCGAGGGCGCGGCCAATATGCGCAGACAGGAGTTGATCTTTGCTATATTGCAGGCCCAGACTGAGCAGAACGGTTATGTATACGGGGAAGGCGTATTGGAGACCCTTCCTGACGGCTTCGGTTTTCTCAGGGCCCCGGACTATAACTACCTCCCCGGTCCGGACGACATCTATGTTTCCCCCAGCCAGATCCGCCGATTCAGTCTTCGCACAGGCGATATCATATCAGGGCAGATTCGCCCTCCGAAGGAAGGGGAACGTTACTTTGCCCTGCTCAAGGTGGAGGCCATTAACTACGAGGATCCCGAGAAGGCAAGGGACAAGATCCTCTTTGATAACCTTACGCCCCTCTACCCCAATGAACGCTTCCAATTGGAATATATGCCCGACGAATATACGACACGGACCGTCGATCTTTTAATTCCGATTGGAAAAGGGCAGAGGGGGCTGATCGTGGCCGCTCCCAGAACGGGTAAGACGATGATGCTACAGAACATCGCCAAGGCCATTGTCAATAACCACCAAGAGGTGATTCTGATTGTCCTCCTTATTGACGAACGACCGGAAGAAGTCACCGATATGCAGCGTTCGGTGAACGGCGAAGTGGTCAGCTCCACCTTTGACGAGCCTGCGACGCGCCACGTCCAAGTTGCCGAGATGGTGATCGAAAAGGCCAGACGGTTGGTGGAGCACGGGAAGGACGTAGTCATCCTCCTCGACAGCATTACCCGTCTTGCCCGGGCCTATAATGCGGTAGTTCCCCCCAGTGGGAAGATCCTCTCCGGTGGAGTTGACTCCAATGCGCTCCACAAACCGAAAAAATTTTTTGGGGCTGCCCGCAACATCGAGGACGGGGGAAGTCTCACGATCATTGCGACTGCCCTGATCGATACCGGAAGCCGCATGGATGAGGTTATCTTTGAAGAGTTTAAGGGGACTGGCAACATGGAGATTCATTTGGACCGACGACTGATGGATAAGCGGGTTTTCCCGGCCATCGACATCAACAAGTCGGGGACGAGGAAAGAGGAGCTTTTGGTCTCGAGGGAAGACCTTAACCGAATCTGGATACTGCGTAAGGTGTTGTCTCAATTGAGCGCGGTGGAGGCCATGGAGTTTTTGTTGGATAAAATTAGTGGGACAAAAAACAACAAAGAATTCCTTGAATCGATGAACCAATAGCTCTCCCCATCTCTCCGGCTCTTTTGGCTGCCTTGCACAGGCCGCAGATCTTTGTTAAAAGCGCAAAATCACTAAGTTTTTTTAAGGAGCACAGTTTATGACAGAGATATCTATGAAACAGCTTTTAGAGGCTGGGGTCCATTTCGGCCACCAGACCAGCCGCTGGAACCCTAAGATGAAGCCTTATATTTTTGGTGCGCGCAATGGCATCCATATTATAGATCTTCAGCAAACAGTCACGTTGTTTAGAGAAGTCGTTGCCTTTGTTCGAGACCTAGCGACCCCTGGAGGGCAGATCCTTTTTGTGGGCACGAAAAAGCAAGCCCAAGAGTCGATCAAGGAGGAGGCTGAACGATGCGGCATGTCTCATGTCCATAACCGTTGGCTGGGAGGAACCCTCACTAACTTCTCGACCATCCGTCAGAGCATTGAGCGATTGCGAAAGCTCGAGGAGAAGGAGAATGACCCCAAGATCGTTGAGGCGTTGACGAAGAAGGAGATGCTAGGTCTTAAGCGTGAAAAGGATAAGCTGGAACAGTTCTTGGGCGGGATTAAAGGAATGAAAAAGCTCCCCGACGCCATTTTTGTTATCGATCCTCGACAGGAGGAGATTGCCGTTCGGGAGGCAAGAAAGCTGGGTATCCCTGTAGTAGCCGTAGTCGATACTAATTGCAACCCGGATATGGTGGATTACAAAGTCCCTGGGAACGACGATGCGATCCGAGCCATCCGTCTTTTTTGCGCCGCCATCGCGGACGCAGTGCTCGAGGGGAAGACGCTCCATGAACAGGCCATAGCGAAGGCAAAAGAAGACGAAAAGGCCGAGCAGCCAACGGTTGGCGCTGGGGAGAACCAGGTGACAGAGGATTCGGCGGCAAGAGGGACTTAAGTCAGATGGAAGTCAAGGCATCTTCGGTTAAAGAGCTCAGAGAGAAAACCGGCACAGGGATGATGGATTGTAAAAAGGCCTTGGCCGAATCTGAGGGAGACATGGAAAAGGCGGTGGACTATTTGCGCCGCAAAGGCCTGGCGGTAGCGACTAAAAAGATGAGCCGTGTGGCTGCAGAAGGACTTGTGGGGGCGTATATTCACGCCGGAGGGAAAATCGGCGTTTTAGTTGAGCTGAACTGCGAGACGGACTCTTTGGCCCGGGCGCCGGAATTTCAGAGTTTGCTGAAAGACGTCGCCATGCAGATCGCCGCTGCCAACCCACGATATGTCCGGCCGGAGGATGTGCCGCCGCAGGAGATAGAAAGGGAGCGGGAGATCTATCGCCGTCAGGCTTTGGATTCGGGTAAGCCCGAAAAGATTGTTGACAAAATCGTGGAAGGCAAGATGGAGCGTTTTTATTCCGAGGTCTGTCTCTTGGTGCAAGCCTTTATCAAGGACCCAGATCGTAAGGTAGGAGAGCTGATACAAGAAGCCATTGCTCGGCTTGGAGAGAAGATCCAGGTGCGCCGTTTTGTGCGGTACCACCTGGGGGGGGGAATGGAGAACCCATAACACATTTTGCTATGAATAGGCGCTCTTGATGAACAGTATAAAGCTCAAGTACAAACGGGCTATCTTGAAGGTTACAGGAGAAGTTTTCGCCGGGGAACAAAGATACGGCATTGACGGCAAGATGGTGCGGGCATTTGCCGAAGAGATTAAAGAAATCAAGGAAATGGGTTGTGAGATGGCCTTGGTGATCGGAGGGGGCAATATCTTCCGAGGCGCCGAGGCAAGCGAGGGAGGGATGGAGCGGGCCAGTGCTGACAATATGGGGATGCTGGCAACGGTCATTAACAGCATAGCTCTGCAGGATGCCCTGGAAAAAATCGATGTTCCCACGCGAGTCCTGTCCGCCCTTGAAATGCGTCAGGTGGCAGAGCCTTATATTCGACGACGCGCAAGGCGGCATCTAGAGAAGGGTCGGGTGGTCATTTTTGCGGGAGGAACCGGCAATCCCTATTTTACGACCGACACGACCGCAAGCCTTCGCGCCATGGAAATCGGCGCCGAGGTCATCCTTAAGGCCACAAAAGTTGAGGGGGTCTATGATGCGGACCCTTTAAAGCATCAGGGGGCCAAGATGTACGGAGAGTTGACCTATATCGAGGTGCTCAACAAGAAACTCAAGGTCATGGACTCTACGGCGATCTCCCTTTGTATGGACAACAACCTCCCCATCATCGTCTTTAATATTATGGAGAAGGGCAATATCAAGAGAGTGGTTTGTGGGGAAGGGATTGGAACCCTAGTGAGCATGCGGAAAAGATGAACGAGGCCTTTTTTACTGAGCTCCAACAAGAGATGGAAAGGTCCGTAGCAGCCCTGCGCAAAGACCTCGCTAAGCTGCGCACAGGCAGGGCTTCAACGGCCCTTCTCGAGGGGATCATGGTAGATTACTATGGCACCCTGACCCCTCTCAACCAGTTAGCCAATCTGAGTGTTCCGGAACCCCGCCTCTTGGTGGTTCAGCCTTACGACCGAGGGGCCATCGGAAACATTGAAAAGGCTCTTCTTAAAGCGGATTTGGGCTTGACCCCCAACAACGATGGAAAATTGATTCGCATCTCCATCCCTCAGCTAACGGAGGAGAGGCGCAAGGAGCTAGTCAAGCACGTAAAGAGGGTGGCGGAAGAATTCCGCGTCTCAGTGCGCAATCATCGCCGAGTGGCCATTGAGAGGCTCAAGGAAAGAGAAAAGAAAAAGGAAATGACCGAAGATGATCTCAAACACAATCAAGATCGAGTCCAAAAAATCACCGATGATTTTATCGGGAGGATCGACAAGGTGCTGAAGAACAAGGAAGGCGAGATCATGGAGGTCTAAGGCATACGAGTATTCCCTCCAGCCATTTCATCGTGGCCATGGTTCGTGACCCGTGCCTGTCTCTCGCTGCTTGGCGCATCACGAACAACGATCATGAAAAACAATGAATCTAAGGGGCCTAGACAAGAGTCGGTTGCCCAAGCATGTAGCCATTATTATGGATGGCAACGGACGTTGGGCTAGGTTAAGGGGCAAGAGCCGTGTCGAAGGACATCGCCGAGGGAGGGCCTCGGTTCGGGCGGTCGTGGAACTGAGTCGTAAGCTAGGTATCCCCTATCTTTCACTCTACGCTTTTTCGACAGAGAACTGGCTACGGCCCAAGGATGAGGTGCGCGCGCTGATGGGCCTCCTCAAACATTACTTAACGGTTGAACAACCCAAGATGATGCGACATGGGATCCGTCTCATGGCTATTGGCGACAAGGAGCGACTCCCGGCCCCGGTGCTGTACACCTTGAAGCATGCCATCTGGGCGACCCGAAAAAACAAGGGAATGACGGTTATCCTGGCTCTGAGCTACAGCGGTCGGAGCGACATTGTCAGGATGGTTCAAAATATAGCCCGGGAGGTAAGAAAAGGAACTTGCGTCGCGGAAGATATTAATGAGGAGATGGTCTCTGCCCACATGGAGACGAACTCCGTTCCGGATCCGGACCTGCTCATCCGTACGAGCGGTGAGATGCGGGTCAGCAACTTTTTCCTCTGGCAGATTCCCTACACAGAACTCTACATTACGCCTACCCTCTGGCCGGATTTTCGCGAATCAGAATACATTCAGGCTCTCATGGAGTTTCAACGGCGTCGCAGGAGATTCGGCCGGGCCGATGAGCAAACCACACACGTCCTCCATTCTTCTGGCAGAGGCCGGTGAAGCCAAAGATCATACCTAGGGTAATCACCGCCCTGGTGGGAATCCCTCTTCTGATCTTCATTATCGGCTGGGGCCGCCCATGGCATTTTTCCCTTTTGGTTTTTCTCGTTACAGCCGGGGCCCTTTGCGAATATTTCTTTATCGCCTTTCCCGGTCGCTGGAGGGAGCGAACTCTGGGGGTGACTTTCGGTCTGTTAGTTTCTTTCGGGGTCCTCCTCCCCGACTTCCTTGAGCCCGGACTGTGGCTGAGTGGGGTTATCATCGTTGCTTTCTCGACCTATCTTTTTTTGGCCGAGAAGCTGCAAGAGAGCTATCAACACTTAGGATGGACCCTTTTGGGAACTCTTTACATCGGTTATCTAGTTCCCCATATGGTCCTTCTCTATCAGTCTCCTGATGGGAAGGAGTGGCTTTTTTTCGTCCTCCTGGTGATCATGGGTGGAGATACCGCGGGATATTGTGTGGGGAGCACCTTGGGAAAAAGAAAATTGGCTCCCATAATTAGCCCGGCAAAGACGGTCGAGGGGGCCTTGGGTTCAATCGGGGCAAGTCTCCTTGCCGGGCTAATTGGAGGCAGCTTTTTGCTGCCCATAATACCCTGGCCGGAGATGCTGTTGCTCGCTCTTGTTCTGAGCATACTCGGCCAGGCCGGCGACCTCTTCGAGTCGTGGATCAAGCGGGTCTTTTCCGTCAAGGATTCAGGCACCCTCCTTCCTGGACATGGTGGGTTGCTGGATCGTATGGATAGTCTTATATTCCCAGTCGTGTTCACCACTTACTATTTGAGGCTGCTCCATCCATGAAGTCGATTGCCATTCTTGGCTCCACGGGCTCGGTCGGGGTCAACACCCTTGACTTGGTGCGACGCTTTCCCGATAAATTCACGGTTCGGGGTCTCGTTGCCGGTCGTAACCTGAAGCTCCTGGCCTCGCAGATCAGGAAGTTTTCCCCAGAATGGGTGAGCATCCGGGAAAAAGAAGAGGTCCCTCTTTTGCACAGGCTCCTGGGCAATCGTAAGGTGGAGATCTTGTGGGGGGAGCACGGCGCTACCTCTATAGCCACGGCGAGTGGAGTGGATGTCGTAATGGCGGCCATTGTGGGTGGCGCGGGTTTGGTGCCAACCTTGGAAGCGGTGCGGGCAGGAAAAGAGGTCGCCTTAGCCAACAAAGAATCCCTCGTGATGGCGGGGGAGATCTTCGTCTATGAGGCAAAGAAAAGAGGTGTCCGGCTTTTTCCTGTGGACAGCGAGCACAGTGCCATCTTTCAATGCCTGCAGGGAAATCGCCGGGAAGAGGTGGAGCGCATCATCCTCACGGCCTCTGGGGGACCTTTCCTACGCGCTTCTCTTAGGACATTAAATCGTGTTACTGTAAGGCAGGCGCTACAACACCCTAACTGGAAAATGGGGCCAAAAATCACTATCGACTCGGCAACGATGATGAACAAAGGACTAGAAGTGGTAGAGGCCAGATGGTTGTTTGATATGAAACCACCGCAGGTGGAGGTGGTGATCCATCCGCAGAGTATTGTCCACTCCATGGTGCGCTATCAGGATGGATCGATTATTGCGCAGTTGGGCATCCCGGACATGCGGATACCCATTGCCTATGCCCTCTCCTATCCTCATCGGCTTAAGGTGAACTGCCGGTCATTGGAATTAACCCGGCTGGGCAAGCTGACTTTCCTTCCGGTAGAAAAGAGAAGATACCCAGCCCTCCAATTAGCCTATCAGGCTCTGGCGGCAGGAGGGGCAATGCCTGCGGTTCTCAACGCCGCCAACGAAGTCGCTGTAGCAGCCTTTTTGGAAAGACGCATCGGTTTTCGTAAGATTCATCGAGTCATTGAAAAGACCATGGCGGCCCATACCTACACCCACCCCAGGGAGGTGCAGGAGATCCTGGAGGTGGATCGATGGGCACGAGAGAGGGCAACCTTGCTAACTAGGTAGAGGGTAAAGGAGAAATTAGAATGGCGGATATTATTTACGAGATTGTCTCAGCTGTCCTGGGGCTGGCGGTTGGGCTGGGGATTTTGATCGTTATCCACGAGTTGGGTCATCTCTTAGTAGCTAAATTGTCTGGGGTAGGGGTTCTAACGTTTTCCGTAGGTTTTGGCCCTAAGCTTTGGGTGAAGAAGATCGGAGAAACCGAATACGCGCTGAGCGCGTTCCCTTTGGGTGGATATGTCAAAATGGTCGGGGAAGATCCTGAGGAAGAGGTCAAGGAGGTAGATATTCAAAAGTCTTTCTCTCATCAGGGACTTGGCAAGCGGGTAGCCATTGTGGCGGCCGGTCCGATCTGTAATCTCCTCCTGGCGGTTGTCATTTTTGCCTGTATTTTCAGCTTCTATGGGATGCCCGTTCTATCGACGCAGGTGGGGGATGTAACAGCCGATCTGCCCGCCGCAAAAGCAGGAATACAAAAGGGAGATCGGATTGTCGGCGTAGACGGCCAACCCATCAATGATTGGAAAGAATTGTCAAACCAGATCAAGGGAAGTCAAGGAAGAACTTTAAGCCTTCAGATTCAAAGGGACAACCGGTCGATGGATATTGCAATCCAACCGATCAAAAGGGAAGGGAAAAACATCTTTGGAGAGAAAATAGACATCTGGGTTATTGGAGTTACCAGCACTAGCGAGGTTTCCGTTGAAGAGATTTCCCCTTGGTCGGCGGTGGGGGAGGCCTTTTATAAAACCGGAGCGTTGACCACATTAACTCTGGAAGCTCTTTTCAAGATGATAAAAGGCGATATTTCTCCCAAGAATCTCGGAGGTCCGATCCTGATTGCCCAGGTGGCAGGTCAGCAGGTACGTGAGGGGCTGAGAAGCTTTCTCTCCCTGCTTGCCTTGCTAAGTATTAATCTTGGGATCTTGAATCTTCTGCCCATACCCGTGCTCGACGGCGGACATCTCTTTTTCTTTCTAATCGAGGGAATTCTCGGTCGCCCGGTGCAACTCAGATATCGGGAAAGGGCCCAGCAGGTCGGTCTTTTTATCCTAATCCTCATTATGATTTACGCCTCTTATAACGATATCTCCAGGTTCTTTGAGGGATAGCTCGTAATAGCGATCAGCCATCAGCGATCAGCTTAAACAGTGAGGAGGCGCTGATAGCTGAATACTGACCACTCAGCGCTTTATATAATGATCCTTGGTATCGACACAGCCACGGCACCAGCGACCGCAGCCTTAGTAGAGAAAGGGCAGCTCGTTTCGGAGGAGGTTCAACCGGCCCAAACGCAATGCGGACCTCTTTCCCCCATAACGAATCGGGCGAACCATGCAGAGATTGTTCTGCCATTAATTGATAGGATCCTAAAAGGGTCTGGCCTCTCGTTACCTGAGATATCTGCCTTCGCTCTCTCGATAGGTCCCGGCTCCTTCACCGGACTTCGCATCGGATTAAGCACCGTAAAGGGCCTCGCCTATGGGTCGGATATCCCTGTTGTTGGAGTGCCTACTCTGCTCGCCGTGGCGGCACGGGTGATCGACTGGAACGGTTTGATTTGTCCCTTTCTAGATGCCCGGAGAAAAGAGGTTTACGCCGCACTATTTCGCAAAAGGGCTGGAACGCTGGAGCGACTGACTGAAGATCTCGCGTCTCCACCCGAGAGAATTATCCACCGAATTCAATCCTCTGACAGCCGAGAACCCTGTCTCTTTATCGGCGATGGCATTAGAGTTTATGGAGACCAGATCAAGGTCTCTCTGGGTGATAGGACCCTGTTAACTCTCGGGGAGTCCTACCCGACAACCGCATCTGCGGTAGCCCGGTTGGGAGAGGAAAGGTTTCGGAAGAAAGAGTTCGGACCGCTGGGCCCTTTAGTTCCTCTTTATTTGCGTTCTTGGGAAAAACCGTCATTAATTCCTTCATTGACAAAAGAGGTGCCCTAGGATAGATTACGATTTCCTGAGATTAAAAAAGGAGGCTCTCATATGGAGAGAAGAGAGGAAGAGTTTATCATCTCTCTTTTGGATAAGGACACAGACCTTAGAAAATTTTATGCAAAGCATCAAGAGTTGGAAAAAAAGCTTCTAGGATACCAGCACAAGTCTCATCTCACCCCGCCAGAGGAAGTGGAGAAAAAAAAGCTTCAGAAACTCAAGCTTATAGGAAAAGATAAAATCATGCAGATTCTGGGGAAATATCGCCAGACGGGAGTACACAGGGAAACAGAATGAAGAAGACCGGGGCAGAGATATTTATAGAATCGCTCAAGCATGAGGGGATCAAGGTAGTCTTCGGAATTCCTGGGGGAGTGGTTTTGAAACTTTTCGATGTCCTCTGCCAGCAAAAGGAGGTCGAGCTTGTTCTCACCCGTCATGAACAGGGCGCCGCCCATATGGCCGAAGGATATGCCAAGGCGACCGGCAAAGCGGGCGTAGTGTTGGTGACCTCCGGTCCTGGGATGACGAACATCGTTACCGGGTTGACCGATGCCTTTATGGACTCGGTGCCCCTGGTGGCCTTCACCGGCCAGGTCTCCACTAATCTGATCGGCAACGACGCTTTTCAGGAGGCGGATAACGTCGGGATCAGCCGCCCCTGCACCAAGCACAATGCCTTAGTGAAAGATGTGAATGATCTGGCACGAACCATCAAGGAGGCCTTTCACATCGCCACGACCGGGCGGCCCGGGCCCGTATTGGTCGATATCCCCAAAGATGTCAGCATGGACAAGGCCGACTTTAAGTATCCGGATAAAATCAACCTCCGCGGCTATAACCCCACCTATGAGGGGAGCAAACACCAGATCAAGCAGGCGGCCGACGCGATCATGAACGCCAAGAAACCGGTGATCTATGTTGGCGGCGGGGCGGTCTTCTCCGACGCGGGCGATGAAATTCTGGAGCTGGCCGAGATGACCCAAATCCCGGTCACCATGACCCTTATGGGTCTGGGCAGTTTTCCCGGCACTCACCCCCTTTCAATGGGTATGTTGGGCATGCACGGTGGTTATTGGAGCAACATGGCTATGCACCACGCTGATCTCCTGATCGCCGTGGGGGCTCGGTTCGACGACCGGGTGACCGGGAGGCTCTCCGATTTCTGCCCCGAGGCACGGGTCATTCATATCGACATTGACCCTACTTCCATCAAGAAGACCTTCCACGCCCATATCCCTATTGTCGGAGACGTCCGAAGCGTGCTCAGGCAACTGAACATTCTTCTGCGGTCGAGGGATGGGAACCAGAGCGATTTGAAGGAGCAGCGCCGACCGTGGCAAAACCAGATTGACGAATGGAAGCAGGCCCATCCACTGCGCTACCACCAGGATAACAAGGTAACCAAACCGCAGTACGTGATCGAGAGGCTCTTCGGGATCACCAAGAATGAAGGGATCGTCGTTACGGATGTGGGCCAGCACCAAATGTGGGCTGCCCAGTATTTCAAAGGGACCAAGCCACGCACCTTTATCACCTCCGGTGGATTGGGGACGATGGGCTTTGGTTTCCCCGCGGCGCTCGGGGCACAGAAGGCCTATCCTAAAAGGCTCGTCATGTGCATCACCAGCGAGGGGAGCTTTCAGATGAACCTCCAGGAGCTCGCCGTTGCAAAAGAGTATAAGTTGCCCGTCAAGATCGTTCTACTCAATAACCAGTTTCACGGGATGGTTCGGCAGTGGCAAGACCTATTTTACGAGGGCCGGCACTCCGCCAGCTATCTGGGCAAGATACCCGATTTTGTGAAGCTAGCCGATGCTTACGGAATCCTCGGCCTCAGAACCGACAACCCCGCTGAGGTGGAGCCTGTGATCCGTGAGGGTTTGAAGCATAAAGGACCCGTCCTGATGGACTTCCACGTGGACCCGTTGGAAAACTGTTATCCCATGATCCCGGCCGGTGGGGCGCACCACGAAATGGTCCTGGAGGACCCGCCCGATCTTAGGAAGGCAGAAAAGGGCGCAGTAACGAAGAAGAGTGATGAAGGGGAAGGCGTTCTTCCTGCTTGATGCCTGCCGTGGATGGAACACATCATATCAGCACTAGTAGAGAATAAGTTCGGTGTCTTAGCCAGAGTCGCAGGCCTGTTTAGCGCCCGGGGCTATAACATCGAGAGCCTCTCCGTCGCCCCTACCCTGGATCCCACGACCTCCATGATCACCATCGTGACAAGCGGAGATGATCGGATTATTGAGCAGATCATGAAGCAGCTCAACAAGGTGATTGAGGTCATGAAG
>JAPUHZ010000194.1 GCA_027297485.1 Deltaproteobacteria bacterium | reverse complement strand
CATTTTCATCAGCTCGTCGATGTCGAATACCTTCTCCCGCTTGATCGCCCCCTCCACAGCCACGGTCCAGGGACGGGTCACGAGGCTCTTGGCATATTTGGCAGGAGAATATTTATCGGTACCGAATTCATAGAAGTTGTTGTAGTTGGTGATGTCCTTGTATGGGGTCCTTAATTCGTCTGTACTGAAAGGGCTTTTCCGCACGCCGTCGAGCATCGCAACGGAGGGCCCTTTTTCAGACGGCACTGTAACCGCAGGTAGAACCAATCCGGTGGCCACTGCAGCCGCAGTAACGGAGGCACCCATCAGAAATTGGCGGCGATTGAGATAAACCTTTTTATCGGTAATCTCGCTTTCCTTGATATCGCTAGGTCGTTTGATCAACATGTTATCACCTCAAAGTGCAAAGATTTTTTAACCGCCGATTCTCGCAGATTAAGGATTCGGACATTTCACCGCAGAGACGCAGAGCACGCTGAGGAAATCCCTTTTGCCCAATCGGGAGACGACGATGGGGCAAAAACTTTTAGCTCTAATCTGAGGAATGTTTTTGTTTGTCGTCGTCTCCCGACAAACAAAAAAGTTAGTTCTCTGCGCCCTCTGCGTCTCTGCGGTGAATCATTCTTCATCTGCGATAATCTGCGTAAATCTGCGGTTAATTATCCGCATCGATCTCCATCCGTCTACGGTTAATAGCTCCTAACGCTTTGCGCTATGCGTTTAGCGCATTTCCCCATGTTTGCCTAGAATTCATCGAGCAGGCGACGGATCAGTGATTCCGTCTTAGCATAGCCCCCTTCACCAAATCTCGTGTGACGGATAATCCCCTTTTTATCAATCACATGAAGCGTGGGCCAATAGTGTGTCCCGTAACGTTTCCAGGTTGCGAAATCGTTATCGATGGCCACGGGATAGGAGATCCCCAGTCGAGCACATGCCGACTCCACCTTCTTTAGAGGTTTTTCCCAGAAAAACTCTGGCGAGTGAATGCCTATCACGACTAGGCCCTGAGAACCGAAACGCTTATACCAATCCACCAACCTGGGGATCGTACGTTTGCAATTGATTCAGCCATAGGTCCAAAACTGCAAGAGGACCACTTTGCCACGGAGATCCGCCATTTTAAGCGCAGGCGAGTTAATCCAGACCTGGTTGTTGATCTCCGGTGCTGGCTTTCCGATCAACCTCGCTTCCGCACTGGGCAGTACGAGATTGAGACCGAGTATAATAAACAAGACGATTTGCAAATGAATTATCCGAACTTTTAACATGCTCGCCTCTGTTGAAGCGGCCATTATTCCTTGTTCTTGAGAGTTGGCCAGTTCTTATTGGCTTTGACAATATAGCCAGGAATATCCCTCTCCCATATCCTCGCAACACCCGGGCTCAAGTTGAGATAGAGCTTGCCTTCGACTATTTTCCACGCCTCTGGATCGATGTCCGCAGTGATTCCCTGGCTTACTGCATAGGCGCAGTATCCCCCATACTGAGGGGAGAATCTCTCGGGATCTTTTGTGAATAGCGCTTGGTTCTCTGCGCTGGAAAAGTGCCATCTGGCCCCCATCCATTCATATTCGTATTTCTTGCTCCCCTTGACAGGTTTACCTGCGGTGAAGTATGCCACCACGTCGTAGCCCTTCAGCGTCACTCCCGGAGCATGGTTGACGGGCGGGACGGCATGGGCCGGGGAAATGGCAAGGAGAAGACCCGCCAGGAGTGAAAAGGTAATTAAAATCTTGGGAACCCTACTGTCTAATATTGAGATTGACATGACATTTCCCTTTCCTCTTCATGTTACAAGAATTTATGAGCAAAGACAGCCTTATCCTCCGAAACCACTTGGCCACGAATTCAACCCGATCCGACATTAATCAGGCCAAGAAATCAACTCTGATGAGCCTGCGATCTAAACGAAAAGCTGTTTGTACCGTGGATCAGGAATTCACCTTTAGTTTACTTACAGACCTGTGATCAATTTGTCGACAACTCCCGCACCGTCGGTCCAAGATTACACTCGGGGTTCATAGCTTTTCTCCAACGCGGTCTCTAGGTCGGACATGGTTGCGCAATACCGCCTGTAGCATCCATCGCCCCCCGGAGACCCAGGAGCGCAGCCTTCTGATGGAACACTCCATAACCCTCGCCGCCTCCTGGTAACTCAGCTCTTCAATGTCTACGAGTACGATAGCCAGACGGTTATCCTCAGGCAGCTCCTTGACAGCACTCTCAACCTCCCGATCGTTAAGCTGAGAGATCGACAGGCTTTGGGGGGTTACCATGGACTCATAATCCTGGTGGAGCTTATTCCAATCAATAATTTCCGGTTGGCTTACCCTTTTCTGATAACAGTGAATGAAGATCTTTCGCAGGATGGAGAGGAGCCACACCCGACAGTTGGCGCCCACCTCATAAGTATTGAAGCGGCGATAGGCCTGTCGGTAGGTGTCTTGAACCAGGTCTTCTGCCTTTCCACTGTCCTTTGTGAGGTATACTGCACAGGTATAGAGCCAAGGGAGCTCGGAGAGGCTAAGGCGCTCAAACTCCTTCCTGATCATCTGTTTCCGTTGATCCCCAAAAAACGGCCACAGTCGCCTCTTGTAGATCACTTCACAGGCCCAGCTCATGGACTAAGGACCTCCCATTGCATTTAAAGTCGACCTGTCGAAATCATCCGAACACGTACCGTAGGTTAAAGAAAGGAGGTAAAGAACGAATAAAGCGATTGTAAAGATACGGTAAAGATCAAGGGTCGGGGCCGGACTATAGGGGAAGGGAGAACCAGACACGTGTCTCGTCGGTGGAACTCTCGGCACTTACCTGGCCACCATGGGCTTCGATCAACTCCTTTACGATGGCAAGGCCGATACCAGCCCCACCATGTTGACGAGAGCGAGATTTTTCGCCTCGATAGAAACGTTCGAAGATGAAGGGAAGATCCTCATTCGTGATACCTTCTCCGGTGTTGGCGAAGATCCACCTGATCCACGTGGGCGACCTTTCAATGGTGATCCTGACCTTGCCGCCTGTGGGCGTGTATTGCCAGGCGTTGTGTAGGAGGTTCCTGAATACCTGCGCCAGTTTTTCAGGGTCTGCGAGCATCTCGTAATTTCCATTAGGAAAATTTTTTTCAACCTGAATTCCTTTTTCGGCGAACTTGGGCCGGAAGAGCTCTAGGCTCCGTGACGCAAGCTCCAGTAGATCCATCGGCTTCCGACGTAAGCTTCCCCTGGATGCATCCGCATGGGCCAACTGGAGGAGGTCCTCAACCAATTGAGTCAACCGGATGGTTTCCTCCTGAAGGGACTCTATGGTTTCCTTCGAGGGAGCCACCACCCCATCGCTCAGGGCCTCTAGATATCCCCGGATGTTCGTCAGAGGGGTGCGTAGCTCATGTGCTACATCGATCACCATGGTCTTTCTCAGTTGTTCGATCCT
>JAPUHZ010000193.1 GCA_027297485.1 Deltaproteobacteria bacterium | reverse complement strand
CGGACCGCTTCACCCACTTTCTCACCTTGGGCCAGGAAGCTATAAAACCGCTTGGCAAAGTAGAGGCTAGGCTCGTCCAATATTTCCCAGAAAGTTCCGATGTAATGACGGACTCCTGAACGAAGGTAGGCATTGGCGAGGCCATAGACTTGCTCTTCGTAATTTTCTTGAATCTGCCATTCTTCCGTCTGGCCGCTCTGACAGGCATTGCAAAAAACCATAGAGGGCATGTGATTGAGGCCACCCATCGCGCAGATCTCGCTTGCCCTGAGCCTGCCATCAGTCAAAAGCCAACCGCTCTCAGAAGGATCCTGGGGGTGATGATCCACATGACCCGCGTAGTGGACAATGTCATAGTCGCGCAGGTTCTTCTTGACATAGGAGATATCCACAGGGTGACTTTTAAGATCAGCATGAAAAACCTCTCTCTTTTCATCGAAAAAGTCTCTGATTTCTGTACCTTCCCGATAGGAGGCCTTTAGATCCCCCCGTGGGTCGGCCAGGATTAAGACTCTTAAGGGGATCTTTAAATGACGGCTCGAGTGAGAGGTCACCACCTGACGGGTACTAACGATCCTGCCCATTGCAAACCGCCGGCAGAGGAACTCCTGACCGTTAAAGAGAAGCTCCCACGGGATATGGACCAACCTATCGTCTACATAGAGGACCAAGTTCCTCGCTGAGGTAGAATTGAGCTCCTCCCGGACCTTGGGAGGGATCAGAAGGTCAAAGAGGATCTGTCCAGACTTTTTAAGGCCATCGAGGATTTCCGGAGCCAACCTGGCGCGTTTATTGGCCCGACTGAGCAGGCTTACCACCTCACGGCAACTGGCCTCGACCTGTTCCCAAGCTACCTCCTTGTCCTCATACGGACGAAGAGTCCTCTCTCCCTCCTCGCCTCTTTCATAAACACTGGCCTTAATCAGCTGGTTTTCCCTTGAGATCTCAAAGACGAGAGCAGTCTCGTTTGTGTGATTGCCTTTGTCAGCCATCGAGACCTCCCTTTATCCTATGCTTAGACGAATCGTTCCCACCAGGGCGCCAGAGTCATAAATGGGGAGATTGTATTTCCCCTGGGATACCCGGTCAAACACCGCCTTGCCCTGACGGGTGAGATAGGAGGCCAGCTCCCTTACCCCGGAAACTAGGCCCACACGAACCCCGTCAACCGGCTTTCCCTCCTCCCCTTTAATTCCCACAACAACGTCGCATAGCCCGGTCTCCACCCGTTCCACGTCCACGGCTATATTAAACCTTCCCATTTCCGTTTCAACCTGGAGAAGGCCAGTTTCACATGATTCTGATCTTCCTCTAACAGCGACCGGCTCGGTGCCCAACGTATCAATCCATCGGCCTGTTGTGCTTACAAGCTCCAGTGAAGCCCCGGCCAGCCGGATCTCAAGGTCAAGGAAGTCTTGTTCTCCCTGAAGTTGCGGGAAAAGAGCCATAACCCTTTCCATGAGCTGCCTTGGCACTGTCTCTGTCCCCACCTCTTCCATAGCCTTATGGGCGGCGACCACCTCATCCACGCAAAAGGAACAACCGGCTAAATGTGCTTCCAGTTCCTCCTTCGCTTTTCCTCGCAGATTCCCGCCTAAATAACCACCTAGGCTTTCCTCATCGGGACAACCAACACGCTCTTTTATCTGTCGCTGCTGGCTCAAGTAGCCACGCAAAATCTTTTCGGTCTGCTTCTCACTATTATTAGCCATGTCTACCTCTTACTATTAGGTGAGTTTCCTCACCTTCTGCCCAAATAAAGGGCTATCACAATTCCCCTTGCCAGACCATCTTTCTCAAAGCCTATCCCCTTCATTACCGCTATAGGATAGGATGGGATGTCTATCTACGCCGGACAGGGGCCGCCCCCCCCCAGGAGGATGAAGAGCGACCCCTTAAACCCTTCCTTTCTCTCTTTTCCTGACCACTGGCAACTGATGGCTGATTGCTGACGGCTACGGTATCAAAAACCCAGCCTGTCCCCTTTTCCCCCTCCGGGAACGATCAAACGAAGACAAACATTTTCGGCAGCGAGTCACCCGGCTCGGTGAGCGTTTGATGCAGATCAAAACGTCAAATGCCTGACCCCCTGCTTGACTTATTGCCGACTGTTACGGTCTCACTGCTATGGGGCACTACGGTCAAGCCTCACTGTCACACTTTGGTCTGGACCCGTTCCACCAGGAAGATTACAACCGAGTTGTGGATCGGTTTGAGCGCCCCCTGGGGTAAACTGCCGAAGGTATATGGTGCCTGTAAAAATAAAATCGATTATGTCTTTATCCGGTACCGGTTCCGTTTCATCACTGACCATGTAAGTGTCCGAAAAATACCCAGGAAACGTGATTTGTGTTCCATTCCCGCCCAGATCGCCCATGTAATCGATAACGAGTATGCCCGTGTGTTTTTTCCTGTCTCTTTTTATTTGCAAGAATCCAGTATTTATAACCGTGAATTTTCCCCTGACTTCTTCGTCATTCTCCTCACTTATAATCTCTCCGCCAAGCTCATCCTTGAAACGTGTTACGTCGCCGTCGCCGAAGTCGCCAGCAGCCTGAAAGCAGTCGGACACGTCGAATTGCAACGTGATGGCCCCATTGAAGTCGGCGTTTACTAAGCTAAGCCACTTGTCGGTGTCCCGGCTCACGGTCACTGGGATATCCGTGGCGAACATGGTCTTTCTTTCTAAACCTAACAGGCTTAACGTGGCAGACTCGGGCTCGCCGCCGCCTCCCCCACCCCCACCACCACATGGATCACCTGTTTTGTGTTTTACCCCTTTGTCGCAGGCGTAGCTATCCGTCTGTAAGACCACGACCAGCACAAAGATTGCAAATGCGAAAAGTATTGTTAATTTTTTCTGCATCTCATACCTCCTTGTTTTTTAAAATGTTCCTTATTCAAGCCTTAGCGACCGAGGACCTTAAGGTGGGGCGTGCGGCCCTTTTGCTTTTCATGAGCTCTCCTTTCCGCCTATTCTGGGGATGGTAAAAAATTACCCAATCCAATCTGGC
>JAPUHZ010000192.1 GCA_027297485.1 Deltaproteobacteria bacterium | reverse complement strand
GGGTTCGGTACCACTGGGACCCTCGAGCAATGATGGGGGGGACATTGGCGAAAGTCTCTACGTTGTTGACCGCAGTGGGTTTGCCGAAGAGTCCGGCAGTTGCGGGAAAAGGAGGCTTCTGTCGCGGAAGGGGCTGCTTGTCTTCAATGACCTCCAGGGCAGCCGTATCTTCGCCAGCGACATAATCTGGAGGAGCCGGCGTCAAGAGAATTTCCAGAGAAAAGCTGCTTCCTGAAATCCCATCTCCCCAATAGCCTGCCTCTCTGGCCTCCGCCAGAGCATCCGTCATGCTTTGGGTGGCGTCCTTGAATTCAGCGTTGATGTACAGGTAGGCCTTCGACGCCCCGACGGCGTAGGAAGCCAGGATCACTCCTTCAAGAACCAGATGGGGGAGATTCTCCATGAGGAGGCGATCCTTTTTACTGCCAGGCTCGTCTTCTCCTCCGTTCAGGACTACATAGTGGGGTTGTTCGGGACACTCCCGCGTAAAAGCCCATTTTTTCCCGGTAGGAAATCCCGCACCGCCTCTTCCCTGAAGACCAGAGTCCGAGACCACGTTGAGGACCGCTTCAGCAGTTAAGTTTTTTAGTGCTTTCTCCAGGCCACTGTAGCCACCGCGAGATTTATAACTCTTTAGATCTTCTCTTCCCTCCACCACACCCCGTGGGAATAGGATGCCCTCCATCTGCTAAAAAACCCCACTATCGAGAAGCTGATAAATGAGCTCTTTCAATGAAGCATCAACCTTATCGAGTCGTTTTACATCAGGCCCACCGGCAAGATGATCCACGATCTCATCCAAATCCTCTCCCTTGACTCCCGCGTACCAACTCTTTTCGGGGTAGAGAACAATGTTCGGACCTTCCTGGCAGGCTCCAAAGCACATGTAGGGTCGGACCTCCACATCGGTTAGACCTTTTTCACCGACCCTTTTGTCCAGCTCCTTCATAAGCTCTTCAGAGCCTCGGCTCTTGCAATCGACGTTTTGACAGATAAGGCAGATCTTTTTCACTAAAACTCTCCTTCCGGATCGAACGCCAGGAGACAATCGTAGCGCATTAATTCATTTGCAAGACCCAATCTTTTCCCTTAAAGATCTCGTCAAGGAGGCGCTCGTCTTCAGGACCTGGAAGGACTTGAGCGAGATGTTTCTGGTACTCTTCGGCAGAGAGGGGTTCACCCTGCAAGCTGAGATGTTTCCCGGCAAACTCGCCGATGGACCGGTGAAATCTCAGATCCGGCACAAAGAGTTGGGGTTGATCCGCTGGGACATGTTTGTTGAGTCCCTCCACAAGCCTCCGACATTCAGCCAAATAGTGACCCCGGGCTAGATCATTGAGTCGGTCCTTCTCCACCGGCCCCTTCGCCTCATGCTCGTCGAAGCGGCCCTTCAAACCCCATACATAGGCCCAATGGGCCGAGGAGGAATGATCAGTCCCGAAGAGATCGTAGGCTGTAGAGATCCATTTATTGAAGTACTTTTGAATGACCGGGATGGGGATCTTGCCTGCTCTGATAATACGTGTGAGACCTGTATTCCCAGTGAACATGTGAAAAAACTCCTCTTTGAGCATCGCAGTTACGCTCTGTGCCAGCGGGGCAAAGGAGGAATGGCTCAACATAGTCAGCTGATACTTACCATCCCGATCTACGAACTGGGTATAGGTGAAAAAGTCCAGCCAATTGTTCACCGGAGTATTGAACGAATCTAAAAGCCGTTCGCTCTTGAACGCCCTACGTTCTAAGAGTTTCTGTGCCTCAAGTTTCCCCGAATCGCCAAAGTAATTTACCAAAAGGTAGCACATCTGCCACCCATGGCGCATCTCCTCGCTGTTGACTCGAATTAAGGACTGAAGATCATAATCGGTCGGGGCTGAATCCAACAGGTTTTTTTGCTGTTCGACCGAGGCGAATTCCGTATCGCCCTGATAGACGACCAGATTCAGCAAGGCATCGCGGATAGACTGGTTCGGAATCTGCTCCACCCTTTCCCATTTTGGTTGGCCCTTGAAATCCCCAAACTCAATCTCTGAGGCATGAAGCTCACCGAGCTTGGTTTCAAATTTATAATCGCCTAGGAAAGAAGAATCGTATCCGATGTCTTTTTGCCACTCACGAAAATAGTCGATCCAATTATCAAAAGTAGAGATCTTTGTCATACAGGTTCCTTTCTGGGGTTGAATTAGTTCGAACGATCGTTAGAAATAATATAAGATGAGCCCCAAAAAGTCAATACCCTGCCTGCAACCCTTTTGCCCTCTGTTTTAGTGGTACAATTCCATAAGCTCCACCATGCCGAGGTCACGCATCTGCTCAAATAGGTATTTCTTGATCTCCCCAACCGTGTCCATTTGAAGGACAATCCGGGTCGAAGTCTTGGCCGCTTGGTAAGTCACGGAGCGAATAACCTTTTTGACCACGGGAATAAAAAGAGATCCCATGCTGAACTCCTCCAGCCCCATACCCAGTAAAAGCAAGGTGCAGAGAGGATCCCCTGCCATCTCCCCACACATCCCTACCCGTTTGCCTTCCCTCTTGGCCGCCTCAATGGTATGCATTAGCGCGGCAAGCACCGCCGGGTGGAAGGGTTCGTAAAGACCGGCAACCTTGCGGTTGCTCCGGTCCACAGCCAAAATGTACTGAATAAGGTCATTGGTCCCGATACTCAAAAAATCAACTTCGCGAACAAGCCGGGGGGCCAGTTGAACCGCAGAAGGGACCTCCACCATGATCCCTAATTCCATCTGGTGATCAAAGGGGGCCTCTTCTCGCTCCAATTCCGCCTTGACCTCCCCCAGGATTTCTTTGACCTTCAATATCTCCTCTAAGCTCGATACCATGGGGACCATCAATCGAACCCGACTCGAGGTCCCGGCCCTCAAGATAGCTCGGAGTTGGGTCTTGAAGATCTCTGTTACCTCGAGCGAGATACGGATAGAGCGCCAGCCT
This sequence comes from Deltaproteobacteria bacterium, assembly GCA_027297485.1. The sequence goes on along the minus strand of JAPUHZ010000192.1, from coordinate 5,769 downwards.
AAGAAAGGATTAGGCTCCGCCCTTGCTCTGCGCACATAAGAGGGATACTTATCTGCGCCGATGTCGAGCGTGCGGATCGTTACGGGTTTACCCCCCATCCCCTCTATGACGCGACGATAAAGCGTGTGCTGTTCCTCCTCAGTGGGAAAATCCCGATGCGTCAGGAAAGGAATCTCAGTACGGTAGAGCCCAACCCCCTGGGCCCCGTGAAGATGGGCAAAGGCAATGTCGCTCAAAAGACCGATGTTGGCATAGAGGGAGACACGGTGACCGTCCAGGGTCTCTGCGGGGAGGTCCCGGATTTCCTCCAGTTGGCGATTAAACGCGAGATATTCCCGCTCCACCCGATCGTACTCCCCTATAATCTCCTGACTTGGGTTGATATAGACGACCCCGGAGTTCCCATCAACGATCAGGGAATCCCCCGGCCGCACGGCGTCCAACAACCCCTCCACCGCGACTACACTAGGGATCTCAAAGGATTTAGCCAAGATCGAGGCGTGGGAAGTCACTCCACCGGTGGAGAGCACAATGCCCTGAAAATGGTCTTCCCCGATGAGGGTGAGATCCGCAGGGGAAATGTCCTCTGCCACCAGAATAGCCTCTTTGGGAAGGACCACTTTTTTTTCCTTTATCCCGGAGAGGTTTTCTAACAGCCTCTGTACCACGTCCCTGACATCCGCCGCCCGCTCTCTCAGATAATTGTCCTCGATTTGTGTAAAGGATTGGAGGTACTGCCCAAAGACACTGCTGACGGCGTACTCCGCGACATACCCCTCCTTACGAATCTTTCCCTCTATCTGCTCAATGACTGCAGGGTCCTCAAGGATCAACCGGTGAACATCGAAGAGGGCCCCCTCTTCCCTCGAGATCAGGGTGCTCATACGCTGCTTGAGGTTGTGAACCTGCTCAATTCCCCTCTCCACTGCGGCCCGGAATCTCTCGATCTCCCTCTTGGGGCTCTTGGCTCGCTCTTTCTTAACCGAGCGCAAGTCCATCCGCGGCTTAAGAACATAGGCTGTCCCGCGACCGAAGCCTGGGGTTACTGATAGGCCGGCCAGGCGGCCCCTCCATTTGTGCCTGATCCCTCGGGCGACTCCTTCCCGGCGTCTCCCTTCATAAGATCGGAGTCTCCGTAGGGCATCCACCAGGCGCTTATGGTATTCCTTTCGCTCCCGCTCCTTATCCTTAAGGGAATCGAGCAGCCGCACCTGGATGATAATGCTCGACACCTGAGCCGAGATGGCCTTGAGCAGGCGAATCTCATCCCGAGAGAACTCCCGCCGGCGCGAGGTCTGAATCACCAGCACGCCTAGAGGCATCTTTTTTTCGATCAGGGGAACTCCCATGAAAGAATGAAAGCGCTCCTCACCGGTCTCAGGAAAATATTTGTAACGGGGATGGGCTTGGGCATCAACGACCATGACCGGGCGCATCTTTTCAATCACCAGACCGGTCAAACCTTCGTTGATCCCCATGGAGACTCTTCCAACCGCTTCTTTACCCAATCCCATGGTGGCACGGAGGGTGAGGCGATTTTTCTGCCGGTCAAAAATATAAAGAGAACAGACCTCCGTGTCCATACGCTCCGTCACGATAGCCACGATGCTCTTAAGGGTTTCCTGAAGATCCTGGGAGTGACTGATCAGCGTACTGATGTCCTCCAGGATCACCAAGTGGGGAACAGCTCTTCGGGAAGATTTTTGCGCCTTTTTCATAAACTGCAGTTTATTCTACGCGGGTTTAACCAGAAAATACAAATGTAGTTTTCTTAGCTGGGCGGAAAGGGGGCTGTTTTACTGCATCTGTAGGATGGACTGCGCTCGCGGTCGCCGGGCGGCCTTTTCGCGCGTGAGGAAAAAACCGGGGATCTTCTGGCCACAAGGACAATGATCTCCTACGAGACGATACTCCAGGATATCGTGCCAAGAGCGGCGGATAAGGGCACAACCGCAGCTGGGGCAGTAGGTTGTCTGTCCCTCGTCGTCAAAGACATTTCCCACATAGCAGTATTTAATTCCCGTCGAGAGGGCGATCTGACGCGCGCGGCTGAGAGTAGAGGGAGGGGTTTTAGGCTTGTCCATCATCCTGAAATCGGGATGAAAGGCGGTGAAGTGAAGGGGGATACTGTCCCCCAAGTTTTCCAGCACCCAGTCACAAAGCTGTTTAGTCTCTTCCGGGTCATCGTTCTCTCCGGGAATCATGAGATTGGTAATCTCAAACCAGATGTCGGTTTCGTTCTTAAGCCATTTGAGCGTATCCAGGACAGGATCGAGATGAGAGAAAGTCAGCTTGTGATAAAATCGTTCGGTAAAGGCCTTGAGATCCACGTTAGCCGCGTCGATGTACCGATAGACCTCTGGACGGGCCTCTGGGGTGATATAGCCAGCCGTCACCATGACACTCTTTAGGCCGCGCTCGCGGGCGATGCGAGAGATATCGATGACGAATTCGCCCCAGATGACCGGATCATTGTAGGTAAAAGCGATGCTCGGAACGTTGTGCTTCAACGCCAACTCCACAACCTCTTCCGGACCCGCGCTCAGGCTTTGGGCATCGTCCAGTTTTGCCTTACTCATGCTCCAGTTCTGGCAGAAGCGACAGCCCAAATTGCAGCCTGCCGTGCCGAAGCTCAAAATGGCTGTGCCGGGCAGAAAGTGATTGAGCGGCTTTTTCTCGATGGGATCAATGGCAAAGCCAGCCGATTTGCCGTACCCCAGGGAATAGAGTTTGCCGTCTATGTTTTTTCGGATGTAACAGAACCCCACCTGACCCTCTCCGATCTTGCAGTAGCGGGGGCAGAGGGTGCAGAGAATGCGGCCGTCCTCCTGGGTTTCCCACCAAAGGGCCTCTTTCATGCTTTAAAATATCCTCCTTTTCTCTCTGTGGTGCAAGGGGGTAAAAGAGGGATGCATTACGTCGGTGGGGTCTCCCTTCGCTCCATGGAGTGTAGATTTGCAAATTATTTGCTTGGGCCCGGAACGAGGGATATTCATCGCCTGTACGGCCCGTTCTGGGCCGATAAAAGCAGTTAAAAATAGCGTAAGAGGGGAGATAACCGAGGGCAGCCTCCGACCTCGACCTAAAGCTTGATTATTATCAAACCCGGCGGCTTGCCGCGGGCACAAAGCCGATGGGGTTTCCAAAGGGGAGAAGCGGCAGCTCTCCCCTTTTGTCGACCGCGGGGTCCAAACCCCGTGGTCGATATAACTTGATTTCGCTTGACGTATCAGCTTATTATTGCACACTCTCCTCTCTGCCCAAAACGATAGGATTGTCGACCAGTTCGCCCCTCCGGTAGCCGGTAGGGCCACTCGAGGACGGGCTGACGTGTGGCTGTTTCGGGAATTCTTGGGTTCTTGGTGGCCATGCCTCAAAAGGGCGTTCCAATCATCTCCTTTTACTCGGGGATAGGGTGCACAAGGCGTATAAAATAATTTCTGGAATGGGAGGAATTAAGCATTGAAGAGAGGGCTCCTTCTAATTTTGCTGCTGATTTTTGGAATGGGCTCCAGGGCGGAGGGCGCAGCGGAGCTCTCCCCGGCGGAGAAGGCGAAACTGGCAAAACAGGTGAAAGGCATCTTTGAGAATAAGTGCGCGAAGTGTCACGGACCCGCAGGGGTTCGGGAGTCAAAGAAGGCAAAGGGAGAATTTGATTTTGTGCTTAAACTGGGGAAGCTCGCCTCTGATCCGGAGAAGATTGTTCGCGGAAACCCGAACGAATCTCAGCTATTCATTTCAGTGGACGATGAGATTATGCCGGATGCGGAAGCGGGTGAGGATCCTCTTCCCGCGAGTGAAAAAGAAATTATCCGCCGCTGGATTTTGGCAGGAGCCCCTACGCAAAAAGGCAAGGATCCCGCTGCGAAGTACCACTGCCCAGCCACGCGGAAATACGATTTTGAGACCGCCTACACTCCTGAGCAGCTTAAGCGAGGGCAATTCTCTACACGTGTCGAAGAGCTATCGGAGGGCGTTTTTCTGTCCCGCTGCTCGTTCTCGCTCATTGCCGGAAAAGTTACCTGCGACCGCGCCAAGGTAGACCGGGTTGAGTTTGACCAGACAGTGAAAATCAAGAAATTCTACGTCTTCCGCTCGCAGTTCAACTTCCAGATCTTCTCCGACCTCTCCTCGCTGGAAGATAACGGCCGGGGTAGTGTGCAATACGGCAAGTGTAAGTTCATATCTCCTTAAGGGGGAAGGTCTCTTTCTTAGCTGCTGGTAGGGGAATTTTTGAGTCTTACCGGTTATGGTTCAAAAACCAAAATCCATTCTTAAGGGGCTGAAGGGGATGCGCCATATCGCCCTGAAAGTCGAGGAGATCAAGCGCTCCAAGACATTTTATCAAGAGATCTTGGGGATGGAGGTGGTGTGGGAACCGGACCCCCAGAATGTCTATCTCTCTTCCGGTTGCGACAATCTTGCCCTGCATGAAACCCCTCAAGGCACTGAACTTTCATTCGCTGGACAGCATCTGGACCATTTGGGCTTTGTGGTCGAGAGCGTGGAGAGAGTGCGGGAATTGGAGCAGGAATTTCGCAAAAAAGGGGTTAGAATTATTCATTCCTTTAAGATCCACCGCGATGGGAGCGCCTCCTTTTACTGTGCCGATCCTGATGGAATCGTCATCCAGATGCTCTACGAACCAACTTTAAGCCAGCAGGAGGTAAATTAACTTGCCTGAAGGCGGACTCTAACTTGAGATGTTTCCGGACCTGAGCGGGGATGAGGTTTTGTTGGATATAGACCGGGGTAAAGCCGGATCCAGATTTACGCGATGGTGGTCGCAATGCCGCCGGATTCAGTGGTCGATTTGACCGGAATGCGCACTCAGCGGCTTGCCCTCACCAACGCAGGAGGGAAAGACCAGGGATTTTCGGGAAGCTCCGCTCATCCCGTGTAGCGACATCGTAACCCTTGGCCATCGCAGTGGCCGCGATCATCAGGTCGTGTAGCCCGATGAGCACTTTTTTCGCGGCAAGTTCCGCAGCCAAGCGCGCATGGATGCGACCGGTTACGAGATCGAAAGGGATCACTGGAAGCTGAGCCAACAGGCCCTCCACAAACGCTTCCCGTTGGCTCCGTTGCGCCGGTGTCCTCGCACGGTGCACACCATGCAGCAACTCCGACGCGGTGACCGCTGAGATGGCGAAATCCTCTTCGGCATGTCTGGCCATCAAGGCCTCAAGGTCGAGTTGTCCACGTTCTCCGGCAATCAGGACGCTTGAATCGATCAGCGCTCCCACGGCGATTCCGGAACTGTAGGTCCTTGTCGGGTTGCTTCTTCCACTGCATCCCAGAAGCCTGCATCAGGTTTCGGCAAAGAACGGAGCAAGCCCAATAAATCGGAGCCGCTAAACCGAGGCGGCTTGACAGGAGACATCTCACAAATAGGCTCACCGCCCCGCTCAATCACAAACACTTCACCACGGTAGCGGACGCGGTTGAGCAGGTCGGAAAAGGTTCGTGCCGCTTGGGTCGCCGATATGATGCAGGCGGGTTTATTGGCGAGGGCACTGCGAGTTTGTTGCCTTCCTTTTGTCCGGCCCTTTCGAGCGGACATCCTTTCCAGCTTGACTGATTTCATGATTATCTGATTATCAGCTTTTTAGGATCATTGTCAAGGTTGTCGGCTCTGTGCCGGAGATCCGGTTGGGTTGGCTTGCTGGTTAAAGCAGAGAGCCTTTAGCTCCCCTTGAGCCGGCTCAAAACTGTCTCGGCCGCCTCTTCTCCGCTGTGGATGCAATCGGCAATCCCAACCCCTCGATA
>JAPUHZ010000191.1 GCA_027297485.1 Deltaproteobacteria bacterium | reverse complement strand
AATGACCAACCACTGGGTTGGCACACCGAGCTCGGTAGAGAATGGGACTAGAAAGTTAAGAATATCGGCAACACCGCCCCCCACTCCGGAGGAGTTGATATGCCAAATGGTAGCGCTGCCGTGGAATTCTTTATGGAGCTTACGGGCCAAAAGCCGCAGCCGGCGGATGGCCCGCACCCCGACAATCTCCTGAAGCCTGTCAATATCAAATGTGGTTGCGTCTCGAATTATTGGTGGATTCATGCCTCAAGAGAAACTTGCTATCACTTAATCCATCTGCCTCCTTAAAAATGTCGGGATGTCGAACTTATCTTCATCCTCTGGGCTGAATTGCAGTGCGTTTTTATCAGCGGTTAACGTCTCCACTTCTCCGCTCTCTTGCCTCTTGCGCTGCAAAATGGGCGTGTCCAAATCGTCCACGATAGTCCCTAAATGGACCACCTTTTTGCCTTTATTGGCATTGGCCACGCTCCCAAGCGTAGCTTTGCGTTCTTGCTTTCCTCCAAAGCCGGTCGCAATAACAGTAATGCGGATCTCATCTTTCATCTTCTCATCGATCACCGCACCGAAGATGATATTGGCGTCGTCATCAGCCTCCTCTTGGATCATCATGGCCGCTTCATTGACTTCGTAGAGGCATAGGTCCGGACCGCCCGTAATATTGATCAGCACCCCCCTCGCCCCTTGGATAGAGATATCTTCCAGCAAGGGGCTTGACATCGCCCTTTGCGCCGCCTCCACGGCTCGATTCTCGCCAGAGGCAGAGGCCGCTCCCATCAGCGCCAGTCCCATCTCCGCCATCACTGTACGCACATCGGCAAAATCAAGGTTGATAAGTCCAGGCGTGACAATCAGATCGGAGATGCCCCGCACGGCCTGCAACAGAACATCGTCCGCCTTCTGGAAGGCTTCGAGCATCGTAGTGGTTTTTGCCGCAATGCTCAAAAGACGTTGATTCGGAATGACTATCAAGGTATCCACATTTTCCTTGAGTTCACGGATCCCCTCCTCGGCCTGGCGCATCCTCTTCTTTCCCTCAAAAACAAATGGCTTGGTCACCACCCCAACGGTGAGCGCCCCGACCTCACGGGCAACCCGGGCAATGATCGGCGCCCCTCCCGTGCCCGTTCCTCCTCCCATCCCGGCGGTAAGGAAGATCATATCGGCCCCGGCTAAATACTCCCGGATCCTGTCATGATCCTCCAAGGCAGCACGCCGCCCAATTTCAGGATTGCCCCCCGCGCCTAACCCTTTTGTGATTTTCTCTCCGAGCTGGATCTTGACCGCTGCCCGGTTGGCCTCGATGGCCTGCGCATCGGTATTGGCCACAATGAAGTCCACTCCAAGGAACTTAGCCGCGATCATGGTGTCGACGGCGTTCCCTCCTCCCCCTCCTATGCCAAGCACTTTGATCTGAGCGCTTAAATTAACCTGTTCCACGAGCTCAAACATATTCCTCCCTCCTTTTTGACAGCTTTTCCTTCTCCCTTAAAAAAACTCACTAGACCATTCCACCATCCGGTTTTTTACCTTAGTAAAGAGGCTCTCCTCACGAACCCGGAAAAAGCTTCTATCCTGTCGCTTCATGCCGTAAAAAAGAACCAACCCCACACCGGTGGCATAAATTGGGTTGGAGACGACATCGATCAGCCCACCCACATGGGTGGGGACCCCGAGGCGCACAGGCATGCTAAAGACGTCTTCCGCCATCTCGATCATGCCTGGAAGCAGTGTCGATCCTCCAGTCATCACTATGCCCGATGCCAATGACCCCTCATAGCCTGACTTGGCAATCTCCCGATGAATTAGCTGGAATATCTCTTCCAAACGGGGTTCAATAATTTCGCACAGGATCTGCCGTGAGATCGTCCGGGAATTTCTCCCGCCCACGCTCGGTACCTCCACCTTTTCGTCCTTAGTCACCATCGAGGGTTTGGCATAGCCGTACCTCTGCTTGATCCGTTCCGCTTCGCCGAACGGGGTCCGGAGTCCCGCAGCGATATCTCTTGTCAGGTGGTTTCCTCCGACGGGCAGAACGGCCGTGTGTTTTACCGCCCCATCATGGAAAAGAGCGATATCGGTGGTTCCTCCCCCCATATCCACAAGAGCCACCCCCAACTCTCTCTCCTCAGGAGTCAAAACAGCATCTGCGGAGGCCAGGGGTTCCAATGCGATGTCCGCCACGTTCAGACCTGTGCGGTTACAACATTTGATAATGTTCTGAGCAGAGGTCACTGCCCCAGTTACGATGTGGACTTTGGCCTCCAACCGGACTCCCGACATTCCCAACGGCTCTTTGATGCCGTCCTGATCATCGATGATGTACTCCTGGGAAAGAACGTGCAGCACCTCTCGATCCATGGGGATCGCCACTGCCTTAGCCGCGTCGATCACCCGCTCGACATCTCGCTGGGTCACTTCTTTATTTTTCACCGCCACGATCCCATGACTGTTAAAGCCCTTGATGTGGCCGCCCGCAATTCCTGTAAAGACCGAGTGGATCTCACACCCAGCCATCAGCTCGGCTTCCTCAATGGCCTTCTTGATGGAGTTCACCGTGCTTTCAATATTAATGACCACCCCCTTCCGCAATCCTTGAGAGGAGTGGGAACCTAGGCCAATGATCTCCATCCCCCGCTCGGTGATCTCCCCTACGATGGCGCAGACCTTAGAAGTCCCGATATCAAGACCTACAATGAGACCGTTCTTCTTACCCATCTCTCCGCTCCGCAAAGAACCTCAAATTTCAGACCTCGGATCACGAATTTGAGATTTGAAATTTGTCATTTGAAATTCTGCCCATTCGGCGGACGCATCCTGGCCACCACCTGATCACGGAAACTTAAGTCCAAGGCAGCGAGACGATTCTCCCTCCCTTTCCACAGCACCCAGACCCGCTCGAGCCGCCGCACCTTTGCCCGCCATTCTCCCCAGCCCATGTGAATGGCAACGGAGTAGTCCATGGGGTAAAGAACCACTCCGCCCTCGGGACGGAAATGAATTTCGGAAAGGGCCAAAGGTCCTCTCCCTATAAGGTCACCAAGTTTTAGGGCCTCCCGGATCCTGTGACGGGCAGAGTGGGGAGGGGATGCAAAATCCGCTTGCCGCAATCCTGTAAGCAGTGGAAAGTCGACTTTTTCTCCTTCTCCAAGCTCCTTAAATACAAACCCTTCCGGATCGACATAATAGAGCTTTTCCAGGACCACGATCCCTTTGGCCACTCGCTCCTCCACCTCGATCACTACCTGACGGGGAAACTCCCGCCGCACTGAGACTCGCCTAACCCACGGATGCTTCCTCACTTTTCTCTCTATAATTCCCGGGTCGACCTTCCAGATATTCATCCCCTGACTCAGCCCCGCCATAGCCACAATCTCGCTCCCTCCTACTTTCTCACCCCCTCTCACTCGGATTTCTCGAACGGAGAAATAAGAATGGCCGAGCAGAGAATCACGTAGATGACTTGCCAATCGGGCAGTTTGATGCCAGCCCAGATAGAGGACCAAGGTTGAGGACAAAAGGGCACCGACGGCGCTCCAGACGAGCAGACGCAGTCGTCCACTTTTTCCAGCCCTCTTTTTATTGTCTCTACGGTGAACAAAAATCTCCATGGTTCGTCAAAAATCTCTCTGTCCCGGTTGTCCTCCTGCAAATCCAGCAGGGCACTCCCCTAATAATCGGACCTCAGGCTCAAGCTCGATACCGAATTTTTTTTTGACCTCTGCCCGGGCCATCTCCATGAGCCCCTTGACCTCCTCAGCCTTTGCCCCACCAAGGTTCACGATGAAATTCGCATGCCGCTCGGAGATCTCCGTTCTGCCGATTCTTCTCCCCTTGAGGCCCGCCGCCTCAATCAGCCGGCCGGCAAAATCCCCTGGGGGATTACGAAACATCGAGCCAGAATTGGGATAGCCTGTGGGCTGGCTCTTTTTTCTCCTGGTCACTAACTCCCGAACTCTCAAGCCCACGTCCCCTACCTCCCCCTTCAGAAGGCGCATCCGCACATGGGTCACTATGGTTCCTGTTGGGAGATGGGAGTCGCGGTAGGAAAAAACCATCTCCTCTCTGTTAAAACGTACCGCCTCTCCCCTACACGTAACCCCTTCGACTCGATCCACAATCTTCTCCATCTGAGAGCCATAGGCGCCCGCGTTCATGACCAGGGCGCCTCCGACGCTTCCCGGTATCCCCTCGGCGAATTCCAATCCGCTGTATCCCCTGCGCGCCCCCTCCCGCACCAATCGAGTTACAAGATAGGCGGCCCCCACGGTTACTAAAACTTCCCCATCCTCTTCCCGCCACTGGATCTGCTTGAACCCCCCTCCCAAACGAAGCACGGCTCCGCGCACCCCTAGATCGCTCACCAACACATTGCTCCCCCGGCCAAGAAGGTAAAAAGCAATCCCATAGCGGTTGAGAAACCGCAATGTCTGGGTCAAGGCAGTGCGATCGTCCACCTCTATAAAATAGTCGGCCGGTCCGCCGATCTTGATCGAGGTGTAGCGCGCAAGCGGCTCGGAGATTCTGACCTTTAACCCAGGGATGAGTCTCATTTGCTGAATTAAAGAAGACTCGCCTATTTTCTTTTTCATCTCCCCTGTATCCAAAACTTAACATGAGCCTCCGCGCAGAAGAGGGTTGGTTCCGAAGGAAGGAAGGCACTGGACACTAACCGCTCTCAGAGATCGCAAACAGATCATCTCTGTAACCCCTCAACGATTTCTTCCCCCACTCTGTAGATATCCCCGGCTCCTAAAGTTAGGACGATATCCCCGGGCCTGAGTTTCGGGACCAACTGTCTCGCAATTTTCTTCTTGTCGGGAATAAACTCGACCTCAAGATGGCCCCTGCGCTTGATGGCTTGATAGAGGGCCTCGCCGCATATCCCAGGGATCGCTTCCTCTCCAGCTCCATAGATCTCAGTAAGGATCAAGCGATCCGCTCCTTCAAAGGAAGTCAAAAAATCATCAAAGAGATCACGGGTGCGACTATAACGATGGGGTTGAAAGACCACCGTGAGGGGGCGCTTCCAGCTATCGCGAATCGCCTGGAGCGTCACCTGAATCTCCACGGGATGATGCCCGTAATCATCGATCACCAGGACCCCTCTGGGCTCCCCTCTGATCTCAAAGCGGCGATGGATACCCGTAAAGGATTCCAGTCCCTCCGCCACCTGCGAGAAGGGAATCCCCAGTTCCTGTGCCACAGCCACAGTAGCCAAGGCATTCGTGGCACTATGGCGCCCCGGCAGGTGAAGCCTGAGCTTTCCCATGGGCCTCGAGCGATACGCCACAGAGAATTGAATCTCCATGGCTTTGGATTGGAGATCCTGGGCACAAAAATCAGCCTCTGGGGAAAACCCGTAGGTGGTAAAGCGTTTTTTCACCCTAGGGAGAAGCGCCCGCACATTGGGATGGTCCAGGCACAAAACCGCCAGCCCATAGAAAGGAACCTTGTTGATGAAGGTGAGAAAACTGTCCATGAGGCGCTCCATCGTCTGATGGAAATCTAAATGCTCGCGGTCGATGTTGGTAACCACAGCAATGGTGGGAAAAAGGAGCAAGAAGGTGTCATCGCTCTCATCGGCCTCGGCTACCAGTATCTCCCCCTGTCCCATCCTCGCATTGCTCCCGAGCGATCTCACCCTTCCCCCTATCACCATGGTCGGGTCCAGTCCGGCGGCGCTCAGAACGGAGGCGATCATCGAGGTGGTGGTGGTCTTTCCGTGACTTCCGGCTACGGCCACGCCGTACTTCATGCGCATCAACTCCGCGAGCATCTCCGCCCGCGGGATTACAGGAATATTGCGCCTACGCGCCTCCAAAACCTCAGGGTTGGAAGATTTTACCGCCGTCGAGATCACCACAACCGAAGGGTCGCCGGAAAGATTGGCCTCCCTATGACCGATCATAACCTGGGCGCCCAAGGATCTAAGCCTTTGGGTTGCCTCGCTCTCACGCAGATCCGAACCGGTAACAGGGTAGCCCAAATTCACCAGGAGCTCCGCAATACCGCTCATGCCGATCCCGCCGATCCCGACAAAATGGACCCGGTGTTTTTTCTCAAGCATGATTTCAATTTGTAGAATCCAGTATTCAGAATTCAGTATCCAGGATCCCTACCCATCCTGAATCCTGGTTTCTTTATTCTGAATTCTCGCCTTTCTATTCTGACTCCCGAATTCTTGTTCCCCCAAGACTCACCCTCGGACAAGTGCTAAACACTCGTCCACAATCCTTTCTGCCGCCTCAGGTCTACCCAGCCTTCGAGCCGCCTGCCCCATAGCCTCAAGTCGCCGGCGATCCAGATAAAGCGCGCGAATCCGTCCGGCCAGTTTCTCTCCGTTCAACTCTTGCTCCAAAACCATCTCTGCCGCCCCCTGTTCTTTGAGCACCTGGGCATTTCGCCTCTGGTGGTCATAAGCCGCGTAGGGATAGGGAACCAAGATAGCCCCCTTTCCGAATGCCGTAAGCTCCGCGATCGTGGTTGCCCCTGCCCGGCAGAGCACAAGATCCGACCGGGCATAGGCCTCATCCATTCTTTCGATGAAAGGGACGACTTCCGCCTCAAAAGGGAGGGAGCCGTAGGCAGCCTTCATCGAGGCAAAATCATTCTCTCCGGTCTGATGAAGTACCCTTAGCCCTGGGGCAAGGTCCTGAAGCCTCTCCAGGGCCTCGATGACGCAGAGGTTAATCCTGTGCGCCCCTGCACTTCCGCCGAAAACAAATAGAGTGAACTTTTCACCCTTCCTGACTTCTGGAAGCTTCTGCCACCGTACCGGATTGCCCGTCTCGACGACCTTGGCGCGGGGAAAATAGGAAGCGCTTTCCTCATAGGTGGTGAAGATACGATCCACAATCCACCCCAAGATGCGGTTGGTTAACCCGGGACGGAGATTCTGCTCTATAATCGCACAGCGAATACCCTTCGTTTTTCCCGCAAGGAGAAGGGGTCCGGAGGCATAGCCTCCTAACCCAACGATACACTCGGGTCGAAAGCGACCAATGATTCTCAGTGAACGGAAAAAACTGACTGGGATACCATAGAGGGCCTCCCTCAAACCCCGCATCCCCCTCCCCTTCATCCCCCTGACCGGGATAGTCTCCAAGGGAAACCCCTCGCGCGGAACAACCCAGTGCTCGATCCCTAGCTGAGTACCGACAAATAAAATCTCCGTCATCGTATCTCGCCTCTGAAATTCATGTGCCACAGCCAGTCCGGGGAATAGGTGTCCACCCGTTCCCCCTCCAGCCATGATCAGCCGCATCCCTACCTTCTCCTGCGCGACAGGCTGAGCAGTATCCCAGCCCCTGTCAGGTTCATGATCATGGCCGAGCCCCCGTAACTGATAAATGGAAGCACTAAACCTTTCGTGGGCATCAACCCCACCACCACCCCCATATGGACCAAGGCCTGAAGCCCTAGGAGAGTCGTCAGCCCAAAGGCCAGGTACTGACCAAAGGGTTCTTGAATTTTCAACGTCAGACGAAACCCCCGAAAGATGATGATGCCAAAGAGCACTAACACTGCCAGTACCCCCAAAAGGCCCAGCTCCTCCCCGATCACGGAGAAGATAAAGTCCGTGTGGGCCTCCGGCAGATAAAACAGCTTCTGTCGGCTTTCCCCCAGCCCGCGGCCCCACAACTGACCGGAACCGAATGCGATGTAGGATTGAATGATCTGGAAACCGCTGCCAGAGGCATCCTTCCAGGGATCAAGAAAGGCATGGATACGGCGCAAACGATACTCGGCCCCGAGCACAAAGAACACCAGCACAGGCAAAGCCATCAAAGCGGTCACCAAGAGATGGAGAACCTTTGCCCCCGCGATAAAGAGCATGAGAAAAAGAATGAGCCCGAGAATAAAAACCGTTCCTAAATCGCGCTCCCAATAGATAAGCCCCAAAAACAGCCCGCCAACAACCAGATAAGGGAGAACCCCCATGGTAAATGTCCGGACCTTCTCCCCCTTTTTCCCCAGAGAATGGGCCAGGTAAAGCACCAGCGAGAGCTTGGCAAACTCCGCAGGCTGAAAGGTAAAGCCACCCAGGGGAAGCCAACGTCGGGCCCCGCCGCGTAGCAGACCGATCCCTGGAATCAGGACTAGAATCAATACCAAGAAAGCAAGGACCAAAAGGGGATAGGCGAGACGACGATAAGTAGCGGGCGGAACTAAGGCACAGATAAAGAGAGCACCCAGTCCCAACCCTACGGCCGTGAGCTGTTTACGGAAAAAGTAGGTGCCGTCGGAAAAACGCTCTTGGCCATAGAGATAGCTAGTGCTCAGCACCATCGTGATTCCCACGGCCAGCAGAGCGATCACGGCAAAAAAAAGCCATCCATCTATGGCTGCACCTTCTCGCATAAAGTCTGGGCTATAGACTCTGAACCAGGGCCTTAAAGGCCTTTCCCCTTTCCGCATAGTTCTCAAACATGTCAAAGCTCGAGCAGGCGGGAGAGAGAAGAACGATATCTCCCGGCCCTGCGCTCATATAGGCCTCTTGGACCGCCGCCTCTAGGGTTTCCATAACCGCGGTCTCCGTAAGGTGGCCCAAGGCCTTTTGGATGATTTCCCTCGCCGCGCCAAAAAGGATGAGCTTTTTGACCGTCCGTTTCACCCCAACCTCTAATGCCCGAAAATCTCCTCCCTTATCGACACCACCGGCAAGAAGGATAATCGGAGCCGAGAAGCTGGCCAGAGATTTCACCACCGCGCCGACATTGGTGCCTTTAGAGTCGTTATAAAAACGAATCCCGTTCTTCTCACGCACGAATTCAAGTCGGTGCTCAAGGCCGGGGAACTCCTCAATGGCCTGTTGAATAATCTCTGCCGACAAACGGATCGATTTCGCCACGGCCACCGCAGCCATCAGATTCTCCACATTATGGACGCCTTGTATCCTGACCCGAGAAAGCGGAAAACGTTCTTCCCCGGTCTCGCCTCGCCAAATAATCTCGCTTCTTGTGGCATAAACCCCCTCGCGCACCTCTGCCCAGCCGAAAGAGACCACCCGTGCCCGAATCCGCTCTCTCATGGACCACACCAGAGGTTCATCCCGATTAAGGACAGCGATGTCTTCTTCTGTCTGAGCGCGAAAGATTCTCTCCTTCACTTCGCAGTAAGAGGCAAAGTCCGCATAACGGTCGAGGTGATCCTCGGTTAAGTTTAGTAGCACTGCGATCTTAGGACAAAATTTTTCCACCCACTCAAGCTGAAAACTGCTTACTTCCACCACACCCCAGTCCCAATCGTCGGCAACAAAGCCGATTAATGGCGCGCCAATATTCCCCCCGACAAAGGCCTTGATCCCTTTTGCCTTAAGGATCTCTCCGATGAGCGAGGCGGTCGTGCTCTTCCCGTTGGTGCCGGTAATCGCCACCAGAGGCACACGGAGAAACCGATAGGCCAGTTCAATCTCGCTTAGAATCTCGATACCTTTATTGCTCGCACCCTGAAGCAGAGGATTCCCGAGAGGAACCCCCGGGCTGGGAATCAAAGTGTCCACACCCTCCAACCAGGCCATTTCCTCCCCGCCTAAAAGAAAACGGATGGGATGCTCGGAGAGGACTTCCACTTCCCTCTGAAGCTCCTTTTCACTCCTACAATCGCTCATCAGCACCTCTGCCCCCTGACGGACGAGAAACCGAGCCGTCTCGCTTCCCGTGCGGGCCAGCCCCAGGATAATCAACCTCTTTCCTTTCAGCTTCATGTAAAATCTTTTTTCTCATCTGAGTTTTAACGTACTTAACGCGACCAGGGCACAAATAATCGAGATGATCCAAAAACGGACGATGATCTGGGGCTCGGGCCATCCCTTGAGCTCATAGTGGTGGTGGATCGGGGCCATGAGAAAAACTCTCTTCCCCCTGAGCTTGTAAGAGACGACCTGAAAGATCACTGAGAGGGCCTCGAGGACAAAGACCCCCCCGATAAGGATCAAAAGGATCTCATTTTTGGTCATAACCGCCACAACGCCCAAGGCCGCACCGAGGGCCAGAGAGCCTACGTCTCCCATAAACATTTCAGCTGGATAGGTGTTGAACCAAAGGAAACCCAAGCCCGCTGCGACCACCGCCCCGCAGAAGATGCTGAGCTCGCCCACACCCGCTACATAAGGGATCTGGAGGTACTCGGCTAGTTTCGAATGCCCTGTCACATAGGCAATAAAGGCATAGGTCGCCGCAGCTGTCATCACGGGTCCGATGGCAAGACCATCAAGACCGTCAGTCAAGTTGACGGCGTTGGAGGCGCCGACGACCACCAGCATGAAAAACGGGATATACCAGAGGCCCAGCTCAGGACGAATGTTCTTGAAAAATGGAACTCCAAGAATGCTGCTGAAATAAGGTTGACGGTAAAGGATGATGGCCGCCGCAAAAGCGACAGCCAACTGGAAAAGGAGCTTGGCCCAGACAGAAAGTCCTCGACTACTTCTGCGCCGGAGTTTCAGGTAATCGTCAGCAAAGCCAATGGCTCCGAAGGCCACCGTTACAAAGAGCGCAAGCCCGACATAGAGGTTCGTAATATCGGCCAGCATGATCGTAGAGAGAAAGAGGGCAAGGATGATCAGTGTCCCCCCCATGGTCGGAGTGCCGGCCTTGGCCGTGTGGGTAGCCGGACCATCTTCGCGAATCGGTTGGCCGACCTGCCTGGCCGCTAGGGAGCGAATCAAGTAGGGACCTAAGAGAAAAGAAACCAGTAAGGCCATCAGGGCAGCCAAGGCTGCACGAAAAGTGATGTAGCGGAAGACATTAAAGACCGAATAGGTCGTATGCAGGGGATAAAGTAAGGTGTAAAGCAAGTGTTAGTCTCCCATCTCTTTAAAGGCCCCCAAAGCCCTCTCCATATTCATGCCGCGTGACCCTTTGAAGAGGAGCCAATCCCCTCTCCTCACCTGGCCCCGAACCAACCAGGCAATCTCCTTATGATCTTTTCCGATGATTACCCGCTCTTCTTCCATGCCCGCAAGCAGCGCCCCTTCCTTGACCTGATCGGCCTTCTCACCCAGAAGATAAAGACGATCCGTACGGTATCGCGCCACTTGTTTTCCCAGCTCCAGGTGACTCTTTCGACTCTCCCTACCCAACTCCAGCATATCTCCCAGAATCGCTACTTTTTCCCTTCTGCCTCCAATCTCAGCCAGAGTCTTTATGGCCGCCTCCATGGAGGCAGGGTTGGCATTGTAGGCATCGTTAATGATCCCGATTCCCCTCCACCTCTCAAGTACCATCCGCATCGGGAAGGGCTTCACAGCTTCCAAGCCCCTGCGCACCGCCTCCAGGTCAGCCCCCAAGCCATAGGCCATCGCTGCCGCCGCTACAGCATTGGAGAGGTTATGTTCTCCAGAGAGGCGGAGCCGGATGCGCCGCCGCTCTCTCCCCACTCGAAGCGTAAACTCCATTCCTCTCACACCCAGAGCCTTCCAAGACTCTCCCGTTACCTCGCCCTTCCTTCCATAGGTGATCTTCTCCCCTTTGAATTTCTCTCCTAGCCGGCGCACCCACGGATCGTCCAGGTTCACGACAGCGATGCCCTTGGGATCGATCCCCCGAAAGAGTTCCCCTTTCTCTCGGGCCACTCCCGCAAGGTTGTTGAACTCTGTCAGGTGAGCCGGAGCAATCGAGGTAATGAGACCGATGTCGGGATTGGCAATCTGGGTGAGACGCCTGATCTCTCCCGGACGACTCGTGCCCAATTCCAGGACCGCTACCCTTTCTCTCCCTTGAAGACGGAGAAGCGTTAGGGGCAACCCCACTAGGTTGTTGTAGTTCCCTTCGGTTTTCAAAACCCTCCCCCGAGGCGAACTTTCCTGAATCGAGGCCCGTTCGAGAATAGCAGCGACCATCTCTTTCGTCGTAGTCTTCCCGTTGGAACCGGTAATGGCCAAGACCCTGGGCGCCACCATCTTGCGGCGGTAATGAGCCATATTTCCCAAGGCCTCAAGCGTGTCTCGAACCTTGACCAAGGTTGCATTCTTCAGGTGGGAGACTACCAATCGTTTATGGACAACCAGACAACTTGCTCCGCGGCTAAGCGCGTCCCTCAGAAAGGCATGTCCGTCGAACCTCTCTCCCTTCAGAGCGATAAAGATCGATCCCTTCTCTACCTTGCTCGAATCGGTAACCACCTCACCAAAGACTGCCTCTTTCCCCCTGCGCACCATATCTCCGCCGGTCGCCAAGAGGATCTCTTCCCTAGTCCATGACATGTAAAAGCAGCTAAGCACCAGCTATCCGCTATCCGCTCCTCCTCACATCTGATTGCTGACCGCTGAACGCTGATTTAGGAGCTAGCCCTCCGGCCGAGCTCCTCGCGTACCACCTCCCGATCATCGAAATGGATCTGTTTCGACCCCAGGATCTGGTAATCCTCGTGTCCCTTTCCCGCTACGAGGAGCAGGTCACTAGCGTGCGCAAGCCGAGAGGCTAAACGAATAGCGGCGTTGCGATCCGGCTCTACGTAATAACGCTTCTCAGTTTCGAGTTTCGAGTTTCGAGTTTCGAGTTTCGAGGGCTGCATTTTTTTTATGCCTGCTTTTCGGACACCCTCTTCGATATCTTCCAGGATCCTGAGTGGCTCTTCGGTGCGGGGGTTATCCGAGGTCAGAACCACAAAGTCACTAAGCCGTGCAGCAATCTCTCCCATGATCGGCCTTTTTCCCCGGTCTCGATCTCCACCGCAGCCGAAAACGCAGATCAGTTTTGGGTTTCGGGTTTCCCGCCTGGAGTTGGCAGTTCTGATTTTCCTTGAGATCAACTCGGAACTCGGAGCGCGAAACTCAGAACTGGGCATCAGCTCGCGCAGACTCAGCAACACTCGTTCCAGGGCATCCGGGGTATGGGCGTAATCGACCAAGACCGTGATCCCGAGATCGTTCTTGATCTTCTCCAACCTTCCAGGGACCGATTCCAATCGAGCGATCCCCTCTGCAATCGCACTGGGCGACAATCCCAAGGCATAGCCAACTCCAACGGCCCCCAAAATATTCTCCAGATTGACCGCGCCGATTAGTCGAGAGGAAAAATCGAGCTCCTGATCTTTCATCCGGATCTTTCCCCTTAGGCCATCGAGATCGCCCTCAACTTCCAGCGGGCAGATATCCCACTGGCGGTCTTGGCCATAACTCACAACCTCCAGTCCTAGCCGGCGGACCTTTCCCAGAAGCTCCTTGCCTCTGGGGTCCTCCCCATGAATAACCGCAAACTTTTTTCTCTTCGGACTTGCGTTGAGGTAATCTGTAAAAAGCCTGCTCTTGCTAGAAAAATAGTCTTCCATATCCCCGTGAAAATCGAGATGGTCGCGCGACAAATTGGTAAATAGGGCCCCATCAAACTCCATCCCCCGCACCCGCTCCATTGCCAATGCATGGGAGGAAACCTCCATCAACACCGACTGAACCCCAGCCTCAACCATCTCTGCCAAAAGGGCTTGAAGATCTATCGATTCGGGGGTGGTATGGAGGGCGGGAAATAGTCGATCTTGATACCGGTAATTGATAGTGCCAATCACCCCTGAAACCATTCCGGCCGTGGAAAAGATCGACTCGAGGAGATAGGTCACCGTCGTCTTTCCGTTGGTTCCTGTCACCCCAACTAGGACCATGCGGCGACTCGGATAGGCGAAAAATAAGGCCGCCCATATCCCCATAGCCCTCCTTCCATTGCGCACCCGAACCCATGTGGCATCCTGCGGTAGCGTAATCCTCCGCTCCACTACAACAGCGGCAGCGCCTTTTTCAAAGGCCTGCTGAGTAAAGTCGTGTCCATCCGCTCGCTCTCCGCGGACGGCAAAAAAAACATACCCCTTCTCTACCTGTCTGGAATCGTAGGCGAGCCCCGTAACAGGCTGATCCATGTTCCCCTGTGTCTCTTCGACCTCCACTGCATCGAGGATTTCCTTAAGCCGCATCCCGATCAACCCCGATCCAAAATTTTCACACAGACCATCCCTTTCGCTTAGGAGCTTTTGTGAATCTGCCAACATCTCTTCTTTCTCCCTCTATAGACATGCTGACTTCTGCCCTCAGCTCTTTGAATCCGGGGGTCAGCCCCGAAAGTTCAGAGTCAATGTCTCACTCGTCCCCCAAGCGACTCCGGGTGCCGGCGATTGTTTGACGACATAGCCATTCCCGCGCATCTTCACCTTGAGCTTCAGAGCCCTGGCCTTGCCTACAGCCTCTCGCAAGCTGAGACCAACAAAATCAGGGACCCCTGGGGCATTCTCCCGTTTCACCGTGCCAACCCCATTTCTGCGGTCCCCACGCGCCAAAGTCCATTCTTTAGCCGCCGGCATTGGCAGCGCGTCAAGCCCTTCCGGCACGACCCCGAGGTGGCGCAGAACACCGCGCGCAATGTTGCGAAAGACCGGGGCTGCAACCACCCCACCATAAACATTTACCTCCGGCTCGTCCACCAAGACCAACAGGACCAACCGGGGATCATCCGCAGGAACAAAGCCGATAAAGGAGGCAATCCTTTTATTCGCCGCATATCCTCCATGGACTAGATCCGGCTTTTGGGCGGTTCCCGTCTTTCCGGCAACCTCAAACCCTTCCACACTGGCCATGACCCCTGTTCCTCCATCGCTCACAACCGCCTTGAGGATCGAGGTCAGCAAGCGGGCCGTCTTTTCCGAAACGACACGACGCACAACGTGAGCCTGATTCACCACGAGGACTTTACCGTCCGGGCCAACTACGCGGCGCACCACAAAGGGTTGCATGAGAAAACCCCCGTTGGCGATCGCCCCATAGGCCATAACGAGCTGGATCGGCGTTACCGCGATCCCCTGGCCAAAGGAGTGAGTCGCCAAGGCGATAGGAGACCACTCAGACAAAGGCCGAACCGTACCGGCCACCTCCCCTGGCATGTCGATCCCGGTCAACCGGCCAAAGCCGAACCTCTTGATGTATTTAAAATATCTCTCCTTCTTAAGCTTCTCTGCCACCTTTGTTGCACCGATATTGCTGGAGTACTGAATAATCTTGTAAAAGGGCAGCCACCCGTACTTGTGGCTGTCATGGATGATCTTTCCAGCATAGAAATATTTCCCGAACTCGCAATAAAAGAGATCTTCTTTGCCCACGATCCCCTCTTCCAACGCAGCGGCGGCCAGAATTGCTTTAAAAGTAGAACCCGGCTCAAAGCTGTCGGTCACGGCTCGATTGCGCCATTGCCAGGAAGAGTACCGGGTAAAGCTGTTGGGATTGAAAAATGGATAGTTGGCCAGAGCCAGAACCTCGCCGCTGAATGGCTCGACCACCACAGCAATACCCGCTTTTGCTTGAAATTTGCTAACCGCTGCCTCTAATTCCCTTTCCACTAGATGCTGGATCGAGGTGTCTAGGGTCAGGTGGATATCAGCCCCGGGCGGGATCTGAAGCTCTTCCACTCCCTGGACAAGGACCCTGCGCCCCCGGCCATCACGCTCAATAACCGAGGAGCCGGTTTCGCCGCGAATGTAAGCATCGTAGTAAAGCTCGATGCCCTCAAGCCCCTGAGAATCCATGCCGACAAAGCCAATCACCTGTCCTGCAAGTTGGCCCTGGGGATAGTATCGGTCTGGTTCATAGTACATGCCCACCCCCTTTAGATTGAGGGCCCTGATCCTTTCTGCCTCCTTGGGGGTTACCTGACGTTTGATCCAGGCAAAAGGCTTCTTTGTTCTCAGCCTTTTTTGCACCTCTGCTGAATCCAGGCCTAGGAGCTGAGCCAGAGTACGGGCAATACTCTCCGGCTCTTTAATACGCCGAGGTCTGGCATAAATGGATTGTGCCTCCAAGCTGAGGGCCAGCGGCTCTCCGGCCCGATCTAAAATCGTCCCCCGTTTTGGGAGGACAATCCACTCTCTAAGATGCTGCCTCTCGCCCAGCCGTTTGAGTTTTTCCCCTTGAAGTATCTGGAGATGAAAGGCACGCCACCCCACCGCCAGAAACATCAAAAGGAAAAAAAGTGCCGTAAAGGCGAGACGTGGCTTAATCCTTTTCAAAGATCGCCTCATGGCAAGATCACCACCTGACCTTTTTCAGGCCGCATCAGCCCCAGTCGTACCCGGGCCATTTCTTCCAAGCGCTCCGGCGAGGTTAGGGTTGCCAACTCTACCTTTAGCTCGCGATTCTCCTGCTCGAGCTGGTTCTGCAATTTACTGGTGGTAGAAAGGACATAGCCCAGATGGACCACCTGGAGCCTCAACCAAACGTGAAGCAAGGCCAGGCCGACCAAGCAGAGACCCAGTAAAAGAGCCGTGAAAAAAAACCGACGCCGTTTTCGCGGACCGAATCGCTCTACCCGCTGCCTCTTCTTGAGGAGGCCTAGCCCCCATATCTTTCTGCTTAGGGCTGTGGCCATCTCTAATCCTTAGAGTCGCTCCACCCCCCGGAGCTTGGCAGAGCGGGCACGGGGGTTAAGTCGGATCTCCTCCCGAGAGGGGAAAACAGGTCTAGAAGTAAGGAGTCTGGTCTTCTGGCTCCAGCCACAGCGACAAAGAGGCGTTTTGCGAGGACAGAGGCAGCTCTTGCTCCACTTTCGAAAGGCCCTTTTAACCAGCCGATCCTCCAAGGAATGGAAAGAGATGATAACCATGCGTCCCTTGGAGAGGAGCAGCTCATAACTATTCTCTAAGAAGCCCTCTAAGTTTTCCAGCTCTCGATTCACTGCGATCCTTAAAGCTTGAAAGGTCTTGGTGGCACGATGGATACCGCCCCTCTTTGTCCTTGCAACTCGCGCCACAATCTCAGCCAGATCTCTAGTGGTCTCGATCACCTTCCGTTTACGCTCCGCACCGATCGCTAAGGCAATGCGATGGGCACGTGGTTCTTCACCGTATTCCCGCAATATCCGTTCCAGCTCAGATACGGGAAACGTGTTGACTACCTGGTAAGCATCCAGCGATTGACACCGATCCATGCGCATATCGAGTCTGGCCTCTACCTGGAAGCTGAATCCCCGCTCCGGAGAGCTGATATGATGGGAAGAGAGCCCGAGATCAAGAAAGATCCCGTTCACGCGGTTCCAACCGATCCCTTTTAATATCTCTTCCGCCTCTCTAAAATTCGCGCGCCGACTAACCAAGCGATCCCCGAATCCCTTGAGCCTCTGCTGAGTCGCACTGATTGCCTCCCCATCCCAATCCAGACCTAGGAGCCGGCCATCGGGGCCGCTAAGCGTCAAAAGCTGCGCTGCATGGCCCCCACCTCCCAAGGTCCCATCGAGATACTTCTTATGCGCTTCGGGTCTCAGGAGTTCCATGACCTCCCGAACCATTACGGGCGCATGCTCATAAACCATAAAAGGGGATGATCTCTATCCACTCCCTCTCAGCCCACCCCCACCATAGGCACGGTTTTGCCGACATCGCTCCCGTACTGAGCTGGCTCTACCGATGGCCTTGCTCCGTCATCAGCGAAAGACCACCGCTGTAGCCATCTGTCGAGTGTGACCGTGTTTTCTTCGACACAGGCGTCCAAAAAAACGTGCCACGGTATTGGAGAAACCTTCATATCACATACCCCCTTTGACTCACTGTTTTGGGCCGGAGAAGTTGAAATGCTCCTCTCGCTAATGATATGTTCCGTCCCCTTCCCAGTCCTCGTCAAAACTCTCGATGGCATCATCTAAGGATCTGTACTCTTCAAAGAACTGATCCATTCCCACGACTCTGAAAATATCCCTTAAATAGGGGCTCATGCCCGCGAGTTTCAAATCACCATTCAAATTTCTCAGTATCCTCAGCCGTTCGACCAAGACCCCGATACTGAGGTAATTGATGTGATCTACAGCTTTAAGGTTCAGAACTACTTTCGTCCGTTCCTTTTCAATCAAGGAAGCGATGACGTCCTTGATCCTTATCATCTCTCGAAAATCGATATCGCCGGTGATGTCGAGCACCGAGATATCCTGGATGATCTTTCGTTGCAGCATTTCTTTCCTCCTTTAGTCTGTCGACCACTATGGATCTTGACAGACTCAATGGGCCTTTTCACTTAGAGTCCCAGGTCACTGAGAGAATCGGGATCCTGCTCAAACTTCTCCTCGGCTTCCGCAAAGATTTTTTTCCACGCCTCCTGATCCCAGACACGAAATTTGTCTAGGGCGGACACCAGCATGACATCGCGCTTGAGGTTGGCGTAGTGACGCAACGGCGGCGGGATAAGGATGCGCCCCTGTTTATCCACGACACATTCAGAGGCGTTGGCCAGATAATAGTTCTGGAACTGCATCACGCGCCGATCAAACTTCGGTTTTTTTCTGATCTCCTCCTCCAAGTGAAGCCACTCGTCGAGGGGGTAAACGTCCAGGCACCGCGTGCCTTCTATGACGAAGTTGGTGATCATAATACGGTCGTCCCCCTTGCCTAGAAGGACCTCGCGAAATTTGGAGGGGATACTTAACCGGCCCTTGGTATCAAGGGTATGCTCAAAGCTGCCACGAAACATATTTTTTACCAGTAATGCATTTTATGGGATGTTATCCCACTTCATCCCACGTAGTGCCAGTTTATAGACCCCTCTGATGGTCCTGTCAATGAAAAAATGGATTATTTTAAGATGACTTTAGGTTGTTTTTAAAAGGCATCACAACAGGTTGTTGTTTGTGCTCAAAACCCTTGTGATTACCACAAGATATGGATTTATGGCCTTAGCTGAGAAGGATAGGTGTTAAGTCTAGGGTGTGGGGGAAAAAGTGGGCTAAAGTGGATCGATAAGCCGGATTCTGTCGTGACTCCTACGAGAAGCCACAGCGATCATTCATCTTGCCCCATGATTGCTCATGGGGTCTAGCGACCTTACCCGAGGGCTATGGGCGGACCACCCAACCCTCCTATTTGGTCTTGCTCCAGGTGGGGTTTACCTAGCATCCACCATTACTGGCGGACCGGTGAGCTCTTACCTCGCCTTTTCACCCTTACCCGCCAAAAAACGTGGCGGGCGGTATTTTTTCTGTGGCACTTTCCCCCGATCGCTCGGGGCCGCCGTTAGCGGCCACCCTGTCCTGTGGAGTCCGGACTTTCCTCTCCCCCCTCCACCACGATTCCGGGCGGAGCGAGGAGCGATCGCTCAATCCACTTTAGCCCGATGAGATCGTTTTTTTAACGCGTCGTCAATCGCTCGGTTAGCCAATTGGTCCGCCAACCGGTTATGTTCTCGCACCACATGAACGATGCAATAGGCCTCAAGCCGCTGCAACAAGCCCAAGGCCATCTGATGAAGCCTCCTGAGCTTCTCGTCCTTGACCCGATAAACCCCATTCAACTGACGTACCATGAGCTCGGAATCGCTCTGGACTCGAAGTCTCCTCCCACCTAATCGCAGGACCTCCTCGAGGCCCATAAGAAGCGCCTCATACTCGGCGACATTATTCGTAGTATGACCCAGGTAGCGGTAAATCTCCTTTAGCGCTGCGCCAGTCTCATCGCAGATAATTGCGCCACAGCCCGCCTCTCCCGGATTCCCCCGGGCCGCGCCATCCACCATGAGGTGCCACCCTCCTCGGGAATCTCCCGCCATAGTCACTAGAGTTGCTTGTCGGTTTGAACCGTTGGCTTGCAGTATAGAATCCGATGACAACTGGGGCAAAGAATGAGTCTCTCACTCTTCATGATCTCATTCCCGAGTTGGGGTGGGATGTTCATATAACATCCCTGACAAATACCTTCGGAGACCGCAACGACAGCCATGCCTTCACGACGAGAAAAAATAAGTTCGTAGCGCTCGATCAGATCTCCGTTGAGCCGCACAGCAATCGCCTGACGGGCCGCCGCTGCCTCCGTGACCGCCTGCTCAATCTCGGCAGCTTGCGTCTCAATCTCGCCCCGTTTCTCCTTCCATCCCTCCTCCAGTTTTTTCAACTCCTCCTCTTTTTCTTTGAGCGAGGCCGCGCGTGTCTCCAGATCCTCCAAAATCGTGATCAACTCTTCCTCCAACTGAGCGTTGCTTAGCTTGATCTGATCAACCTCACGCTGGAGGGCTTGCAGCTCCTTGATATTTTTGATGCGGCTCATCCTCATCCGCGTTTCCATTACCTTCCTGCCTTTTTCCTGCAACACCTGCTCCTTATCCTGCTGGAGTTTATCCCTCTCTGCCCACTCAGATTTGAGCAGCGCTACCTCGATCTTTTTGGCCTGTAGCCCCTCTTCCCTCTTCTGGCTCTCGGCTAAAAGAACTCCTTTGACACTGCTTTTCTCTCTTATCTCGCGGTCTACGTTCTGGAGTGAGACCAAGATCTCTATCTGCTCGCGCAACCCAAGCCCCCCAATAGCCTAAAAAGCAAATGCACCCTTGAGGGTGCATTTGTCCATCGCAATCGCAATCCAATTATGGCATTAAATTCTTTTTTTATTTTCACTCTCCCTCTCAGAGCTCCAACTATTATAGTTATCTCAAATTTGTCCTGTTGTCAAAGCCATTTAACCATTAAATTCAAGCACATCAAATCCGTTGTGCCGGTCTATCAGGTAGAAAAGTCCGCGCTCATCCATGGCTACGTCGTTAGATTGTGTTATTGGTTGATCCGAGCAGGGCTTAGGAATAAAGAACTCCTTTTCTTTCGTGAAATATGGATCGGAGAGGTCCACGAGACGGAGTCCTCCGCTAAACCAGGTTACGGGGACCAGGCTGGTGCTTGTCTGCTCGCAGGGCTGGTGAGAACCAAATCGTCGCTTTTTGGGGATGTTGTCCATCGGAACTTGAAAGGTTGATATCGGAACAGGCAGTCGGGAAAGGAGCTTTGGGTGACGCGGAGCAGAGACATCGATAATGGAGGTTCCCAAAGGAGGTTTGAGATGACCGACGTAGGCACGTCCTTGGCGGACTGTAATTTGTCCTCCCCCGGGAAAGTCGAGATGGCTAATGTGTGTGACGTTTTTCTTACGTTCCATGGTTCCCCTCCGAATAACCTGCAAAGCCTCCCTCCCTGAGGAGCGACTAGATTCTCAATGAATCCCCATTTACTTGAGCTCCCCAGAGCAAGTCAAGAGGTGCAGGGATCAGTCGAATAGATACGGCTTGACAGGTGGCTCCTTGTTTAGATAAGGCTATACCTGAATAGAGGACAAAGCCGAAATCAATTCATAGAAAGGGAGGGACCATTAATGAAAAAATTTGAATCTATATGGCAGCCAACGCGCCGTACCTTCATCAAGGGGGCCGTTGCGGCCGGCATTGGAACCTTTGTCTCACCGTTGGAATGGGTTTTTGCTCAGAGTTTTCCTTCGCGCAACATCAACGTTGTAGTCCCGACAAGGGAGGGCGGCGGTGCTGATCGTAATTTGCGTGCGTTTACCGGCGTATGGAAGAAATACCTTAATACAAACTTCGAAGCGGGTTTCTTCCCGGGCGCCGCCGGGCGGGTCGGTTACGAAGTTTACATGGGCAAACGGGAAGCGAATTGCTACAATCTCTTATTTGGCAATATGGGGCCAGAAGTCCTCAATTGGGTGGTCAAGAAGCCGACCTTCAACCTCGTTGACTACTTCTACTTTGCGCGCGTCGACGCCGACCCGGCCATTCTTTTCTCGAGCCAGAAGGGCAAGTTCAAACACATCGACGACGTCATCGCCGAAGGCAAGAAGCGAACCATAACCGTGGGGGTCAGCCGGCTTGCGCATCCCGCCTCATTGGGCGCAGTGGCGCTCGGGCGGAAGACCGGCGTCAAGATGAACCTGATCCCGCTGTCCGGCGGGCGCAACACCCGCGCCGGCGTGGCTACCGGGGAGGTGGACATCGGCGCCCTCCCTTCCGGCGGCATCGTCAACCGGGCGAAGAGCTTCCGTATCCTTGCTATCTTTGACGACAAGAACCCGCTGCCGAAGCGCATGCCCGACGCGGTGTTGGTCAACAAGCACTTCAACATGGATCTGCCGCCCCTGATCGCAGGCGCGCGGGCCTTCGCCATCAAGACCGCGGCCGTCAAGAAGTATCCTGACGAGTATAAGATACTCACCGATACGTTGAAGAAGGTCTACGGTGACCCGGACTACGAGAAGGCCATCGTGAGAACGAAAGCGCCGTGGGAGTACATCCAATATGGTGACCCGGAAGAGTGCAAGAAATACGTGCAGTACATCACCGAGGTAGGTAAGCAATACAAGTCGCTCCTCACCGGCAAGTCTTAAAGGAGCACGGCCCGGACCGCCATGTCGGCTAACGACAGTCAACGTCGAGGCGGATCGGATCGGGCGGTAGGTAGATCTCGGCGAAGGGAGGCGGGACTCGGAAGGCCATGGCGGAGCAATCTGGCGGGCAGAAACGTGAACGGAGGGCGATCGGCGGGGAGCTGATCATCCCGGTCGCCGCGCTTGCGTTTACCGTCTACTACTTCACCACGATCCTCGACGTGCCGTGGTCGGCGCAGGTGAGTGCCTTTTTTATCGGGTCGATCCTGATCCTGCTGCTCGTCATCTTTTTCATCCGCACCGCAGTCGAGTTGCGCCGGGGTGAGGTCTCCCTTTACTTGAGCCAGATCTACGAGCCGGTGTCATTCATCACCAGGCGGATCGCGCTGGCCGCGCTGACCATCGGCTACGTTGTCTTCTTACACTGGGGCGGGTTCACGCTTACCACCTTTGTCTTCCTTGCTCTCGCCATGATGTGCTTGAACGAGGGCCGCAGGAAAGGGCTCATTCTCATTCTGTCCGCCACGTTCGCTATCGGCGGGTGGCTTCTGTTCATCGTTGCCTTCGAGACCCGCTTTCCCGCGGGGCCGTTCGAGCAGTTCATGAAAGGACTCTTCTGAGATGGAGTTCTCTTGGGGGCTGTTCGCCGAGCAGTTCGCCCGCACCTTCACCTTCTGGTATGTGATAATCCCGTCGATCCTGCTCGGCCTCATCATCGGGGCGCTCCCGGGGTTCAGCGCCGCCAACACCATCATCATTCTGCTGCCGCTGACGCTCGCGCTCGACCCGGAGGTCGGCATGATCTTCATGGTGGCGCTCTACGCCTCCTCACGCCTCGGCGCGGGCATCCCGGCGATTCTGGTCAATATCCCCGGCACCGCGGGCGCGGCGGCGACACCGCTCGACGGCTATCCCATGACCAAACAGGGGCGCGGCCAGCAGGCGCTTGCCATCTCATTTGTCTCCTCGACCTTGGGTGGGTTGCTTACCACGATCATCGCACTGCTCGCCATGCCGTGGTTGTCGCTGGTAGCCTATCAACTCCACAGTGTCGAGATGATCGTCATAATGATCTTCGGCATCTCGCTGATCGCCTCGATCGCCGCACGCGACACGCTCAAGGGGCTAATCGCGGGCTTCTTCGGATTGATGATCGGCTATATCGGCGCCGATGTGGTTTACGAAACGCCGCGTGGGAGCTTTGGTTTTCTGGAGCTCTACGACGGCGTGCCGTTGATCCCGGCGCTCGTTGGGCTATTTGCCATCTCCGAGGCGTTCCTCGTTATCGAGGGCGAGTCCATCTTGACTAAGCAGGGTCTCGAGGCCATGCGAAAGGCGACGGCAGGCTGGAAAGAAACCTTTGAAGGGGCCCGCCTAGCGCTCTCGCGCTGGTGGCACATCATCTGGACAAGCATCATCGGCCTGGTCGTCGGCATCGTGCCGGGCGCAGGCGCGGCGATCGCAGCCTTCGTCGCCTACCA
>JAPUHZ010000190.1 GCA_027297485.1 Deltaproteobacteria bacterium | reverse complement strand
TCACCCTGCTGCCCCGGTGAACCCACGGAAGAGCAGGGCCCGGCCACACAGCGAAATGTGGGTTCCCAAACGCAAGGGGCGCCAGACCCTCCGTGGCCGAGCGACGCTGACTACGGACAGCTGTGTAGACATTGGTCGCGTTCACATTATGATCAAGCGCCTAAGAATCGAATCGTTTGTGGAGAGGGCAGGTTATCCGTAGGTGCTTCCCTTTTCTAAAAGACCTGGGGCTGAGGCATCAGCTCACAACCTCATGAACAAGAAAGTCATTTGATTAGCGAAGCGGCCTTCAAGCTCTTTCTCTGTGGGGCATCAGCCTTGTTCTGGGAACTTGTCCTGATTCGGTGGTTGGGATCAACAATCAGAGTGGTTGCCTATTACAGTAATTTTGTTCTGATCTCGGCGTTTTTTGGTCTGGGGGCCGGAGCATTACTGGATCGCAAGAGATTTCACTACTGGAAACAGATCTTTATGATTCTTGCACTTACTGTACTGATAGGGCCTCTTCTTGGTAGCTTTATACACTTAAACCCGACAAGCTCAAGCGAGTTCGTTTGGATTAGAACGCCTCAGGGAATTCTTCCTTTGACTTCCTCGGGCGACTTTCTGGGTCTGAGGAACCTTATGGGGCACGATGGCCTCCACGTGGGTCTTCCCTACTGGGTGATTCTGGGATGGGCCTATGGACTGAACGCTCTTGTGTTTCTCGCTTTCGGATCGATCTCCACTGCATCAATAGTCGATTGGGTCTTGCGGAGCGCGGCACTCACATCGTTGCCAGTTCCCGCCCCCACAATCAGGATTGGGCCTTCCGGCTCCCCTTCCTTCTGGCGATACGGATAATCGTAAAGCCACCTCCAGGACCTGAAAAAGGCATGTTCCTCGGAACGAGGACGCAGATCGAGCATCATCTGATGATAATCGTTATTGACCGTCATCGCATACCCGATGGGACGGTCGAACTGAAGAACCCTGTCCCGCTTGAATTCATGGATTTGTTTAAGAGGGGTAATATGGATTCTGTAATATGGTGACCAGGCAAATTGGCTCGCATCGCAAAGGGGCCACAGGCCAATAAGACCAATGCGCTCCATGCTAAGGCCACCAGATAGTTTCTGACACTCCTATCTATAATTGGGAGGACCAACACAAAACCAACAAGAAACCACGTAGTCGGGCTGAGATTGAAAAGCGAAGCAAGGGTGAAGAGGAAAATTCCCAGGATGCTTCCGCCGATTTCAATAGTATAGGCCTCCAAGGGGCGGAATTTCTGAAAGAGATGGGCGAGCCACTGTCCCACGATCATCCGCTTGGGCGAGCCCTATCACTTTGAACGGCCTTACTCTAACCCCCGAGTTACGATCACGGTTGATGATGCCAGGTCATTCTTTGTAAGAACTGACAAGAGGTATGCCAAAATTGTGTTTGGATTTTTGGACAGTCACACCCTGATGTCATCCTTCTCTTCCGTCCGGTTGGATAACTTTGTCTACACTTATGAAAGCATGTCGCGCGTCAAGGAACTCCTCCTTCCGGGCGGAAAGGTGTATGTCACTTTTGCGGGCGGCCCCGCTTGGTTACACAAAAGGATAATGAAGCTCCTTGATGCCGTTTTTGACTAGACTACCACGATTGAAATTGACCGGGAAAATGGGTACGCGAACGGGATTGTTTATACAAACGGCAAGGCGCCCATCTCAGACATCTCGCCACTAACGAATGGCTCGTCTCACAAGTTCGACATCAAGATTCCCACGGATGATTGGCCCTTTCTGTACATGAAGGAGCCCGGTATTCCGGATCATTACAAGGTATTCATTGTCATAGTAGTTCTCATGGGAGCGGGCTCTCTTCTTCTGCTGCCACGGGGACAGCGACGAATCCGACTCCCTTATTTCTTTATGGGAGCAGGCTTTTTCCTCATCGAGACCAGTAACGTGGTTTCGCTCTCCCTGCTTTACGGTTCTACCTGGGTTGTTAATGTGACGGTATTCACTGGAATATTGATTTTAATATTGCTTGGAAATGTAACTTGCATTCTGACTTCTCGACCGCGTTATGGTCTGACGTTTAGTCTGTTTTTTGCGAATATTATTGTTTCATACGCTACGGCACCTTCTTCTCTTCTGGGGATAAAGTCAGTTTGGCTGCAGGGATTAGTGGCAGTCGTTGTGTTTCTGGGACCAGTAATCTTTGCGAGCCTGATTTTTGGCCATCTGATCAAGCAGGAGAAAGACCTGTATCAGGCTTACGGTTCCAACCTCCTTGGAGCAGTGATCGGAGGTTCATGCGAGTATCTTTCCTTGATGGTGGGAGTAAAATCCCTCTTGGTCGGGACATTCCTGTTTTATGCCCTCGCGTTTGTTTTGATCAAGACGGCTAGCGCACCGTTGGCAAAGGCGCAGCCCTGAGTTTGCCGGCAGCTTTTAGCATGCGTAAGACCAGGGCGGGTCACCGATGCCATGCCGTTTAGAGATGAAATAGCAGGTCAAGGGAAAAGAGTGCAAACAGAGCTAGCCACCCTGAGGCTGGCTTCTTTCAGAATGGCCTAGCCCGATGGGAAAGCCTTGTTGCTCCCGCTCGCCACAAGTTTTTGAAGAGGCCCAAGTTAGGGAAAGCACAGGCCCGCGCCGTCATACGGGAGCGCTGGTGGGTCCGCCCCCTGGATTTGTTCGACAAGGGGCGATCCGTCCCGAACAAAAAGCCCGCTCAGGGGATCCTCGTAGACTAACAGCCAACCCGGCACCAGTCGCATGAGATTAAAGACCGCGTGTTGCTTGGTGACCAAGGCCAGCTGCGTTTCGTGCTCGCGAAGGAGTGCATCCCAATCACCCGTCCCCAGGTAAAATTTCCAATTCTTGATGTAGGTTTCTGGAGAATAAACCGTCTCACGGCGACCATCCAGAGAAACCTTGATCCGGGGACTCAGATGCCAGAGGGCATATTCTCCCCAGTCGAAATACACTGCCAGATTTCCGCTGATTCCGCTCTGTTTGATTAGAGCGACGGCACGGGCGGGGTAGCGCACACCGGATTGGGGATCAAGCCGGATGCAGTCAAAGTGGGGAAGAGCCAAACCGACTATGACAATTGCCCCAGCAAAAGAGAGACCCGTGAGCCACGGTCGAGGGCGCCGGACCTCGGAAATATCTTTACTCGATCGGCGGCCTGATGACAACCGGTCCCAGGCATCGCCTATATGCTCTCCGGCGACGACAGCAACCGCGAGAGCAAAGAGGGAACCGTGGCGGTAGGCTGTCAGCGGGGTGAGGGAAACACAGGCAAAGAGGGCGATCAAAGCTGGGAACCGTTTCCGTCTGCTATACACCAGTCCGGCCACGGCGACCGCCAGTATAGTCATATAGATTGCTCCGTACTTGCTCATGATGACGAGAGGCTGCCATTCAGTAATTTCGGGTCTGACACCCGTTGCGGTTCGGAGGAGGAAGTTCAACAACTGCACCCCATAGGGATTCAGAAACGTGGCAAGCACACTGGCCATGACAGCCAAAGGGATGACCAGTGTTGAGAGGGAGATGACGACACCAGGCCGACGAGCGCGCAGCAGAACGAACGCGAGGTGCGCAAAAGACCATAGTACGAGAATCCCTATGCCGGCCAGGAAACCCCCATGGAGGTTAGCCCAGAGGGCAAACAGCGGAGGAGCCACCCATAGCCATCGAGGACGGCCGCGCTCTACCTCATATATTATGAGCAGGACGAGCAGGAAGAAAAGAAAGGTGAAGATTTGGGGACGAACTGTGGCTAGTCCTGGAATAAGCAGGGGGGTTACTGCCAACACCACAATCCCAGCCCCCAACGGAGTCAGGCCCTGGCGACACAGATGTCTGTACACAAGCCCCGTAATCAGAAGGCCCACTACCACCTTGAGGCTAATAAGCCCCACTGGTCCGGCTTGGGCATAGACCAGAGAGAAGATCGCTTCGCTAAGCCACTCGTGGTTAATCCACGACTGGTCTCCTGTCAGGTACGAATAGGTGTCGCTTCGAATGATATTCCCGGTTTGCCAGAGATCCTGCCCAAACTTGATATGGCCCCAAAGATCGGGATCAGCTATTGTGTCAGAGAAACGGTAGAAGACCGTGCTCATGACGAGGCAAATCACGCTAATGTCCAACCACGGTACATGCTGGTTTGCTCGTGCCATATCAGCGTGTGAAGACATGCTTGCGAGAATAAAGCCGGCGCCGGAAGATCTTTCCAATCCTCACATAACTTCTTGCAGGCGCCTCAAACCGTGCAGTCCGTTGATCGCGTGGCCGTTGGCATGCGCGGGTCAGTTGAACAAAGAATAGCGTAGGATAGAATAGATCGCCCAGAGGCCATCCTTCCAGGTGATCTTCTTGCCCTCCTCGTAGGTGCGACCCCAGTATGAAATGGGGACTTCATACACACGCCATCTGCCTCTGGCTACTCTCATCGTCACTTCAGGCTCGAACCCGAATCGGTCTTCCATGAGGCTGATCTCCTGCAAGACCTCCCTTCTGAAAACCTTGTAGCCCGTCCAGACGTCGGAGAGATTCAAATCCGTCAACATGTTCGAGAGCGTCGTGAGAATCCTGTTACCCACATAATGCCAGAAGAACAGGACACGATGTGGGCCCCCTAGGAACCTCGACCCATAAACCACATCCGCCATGCCTCGATCAATAGGTTCCAGCAATTTGTGATACTCTTGAGGATCGTACTCAAGGTCTGCATCCTGAACGATGACTATCTCGCCTTGTGCTTCCTGAAACCCCCGACGAAGAGCTGCTCCCTTGCCGCGATTTTTTTCTTGGAAGAAGACCCTGATGTTATCCGTGCGAAGCCGGCGGCTGACCTGAGGAGGTAACATGACCGCCGAGTTCTGCGTGCGGATGTGGGCCAGCCCTTGCAGGAACTCCCGCGTCCCATCAGTGGAGCCGTCGTCTACGATGATAATCTCTTTATCGATATCGACGGCCTGGACCCGCTGAAGCAACTCCTCGATCGTAGCCTGCTCGTTGTAGGCCGGGATCACGATCGAAAGCTTGGGGCGGATTTTGCGCTCATCCATGAGGCCGCCTACTAGCGCACGATCAGGCTGATGCCACCCAGGATCAAGGCAACGCCGGTCCATTGGATCATCGAGAAGGGCTCGCCGAGAAAACGCACCGAAAGGAGGGCAACCCAGATGTAACTTGTGGCTACGATCGGATAGAGGACCGAGAGGTTACCGTGCTTGAGAGCGATAACGAGCAGGACAAATCCCATCCCGTGCAAGGCCAGCCCTGTGATCAGCTGCCAATTGAGGAGCCAGCTCCAGAGGTTAAAAGAGATCGAAACAGCCCCCCACTTGAAGAGGAGCTGGCCGAGAGCGGCCAGGAATGCAGTGATCAAGACCATAAGAATCGTCCAAAGAGGCGTGATCATCCTAACCTCTTTTCTTCATGTCCGCTTCCCAGACCATTTTCTCCAGGTGTTCCTCACTGCTGCACGCTCCCCCAGCCATAGAGCACTGGCATGCGTTATTCCAGATGGGCGAAGGTCCAGCAAAAGCGTCGAGTTCCAGAGTATAGTCCTTGGGTCCAAAATTACCGGTACCTAGGTGCAACGGTTGTATGACGTCGTCGGGTGTAGAAGTCAGCAGGATGCACGAGTCGGCGGCAAGGGGGGGGATTATCTCGCCTTGGACGGCGGTCTTTCGGGAGCAGACTTGGGAATCAGTCTCGGTGCCGCGGTGAACTCGCGAAGCCGCTCCTCGAAGAGGACCTCTCCGCGGCGGCCGATCCATTTCACATACCATCGGACCTCGGGGGCGTACCAATACTGGTCGGAGTCCCGGTCAGTCGCCTCGCGGACCACCTTGAAAGTGTGAAAGCGCCCGGCGGGGACCTCCACGGTCTCAGCGG
>JAPUHZ010000019.1 GCA_027297485.1 Deltaproteobacteria bacterium | reverse complement strand
GGTCTTCTATCGACACGTTAAGTAGTCATTCATACTTTATTCAGGCTGTCGAAAAAGGGTTTTCGTGCTTCGACTAGACTCAGCACGAACGGAAAATTTTCAATATTTTCAATGTATCCTCCGTTCGCCTTGAGCCCTTTGACTTCGCTCAGGACAGGCTTGTCGAAGGGTGAACGGAGGGTTTTTCAACAGCCTGTTATTGGTATGAAATCAATAGTTTCAAAAAAGGGGCAAGTTACGATCCCCAAACCTTTGCGCGACCGCATGAACATCCGGCCGGGCGACGTCCTGGATTTCCGTGAAGAGAAAGGGCGTTTGGTAGTCACCAAGGCCGCCGTGAAGGATCCCGTGGAGGGCGTATACGGGATCTTAAAACTGGGCCGTACGACAGACGACTTGATGACTTCTTTGCGGGGAGCACAATAACTCCATTCCTATTTTTAATTTTCGTCTGTACTATTGATGATCGCACAATATTGTGACGAGAAAGCATTATGCTTCGACGGGCTCAGCATTAACGGATATTATCAGTTTCTCCAACACTGACGCCGTTCGCCCTGAGCTTGTCGAAGGGTAAACGGCAGTCACTATAATATCCGAACCTCTATAATAAGCCAGATGGTTGCCATGAGTCGGGATGCTCCCAGAGAAATCGTCGATCTCATTGAACGCTTTGACCGCAACCTCGAGTCCTACAGAAGCCAGGGCTATAATGAGACCCAGCTTCGCCAGGAGTTCATCAACTCATTCTTCGAGGCGCTCGGCTGGGATGTTGCCAACAAGGCCGGTTATGCCGAGGCGTACAAAGATGTCATCCACGAGGATGCCATCAAAGTGGGTGGCGCCACAAAAGCCCCGGACTACTGCTTTCGCATCGGAGGCGCGCGGAAGTTCTTTGTTGAGGCCAAGAAGCCGGCCGTTGGTATCAAAGAAGACGTAAATCCTGCTTATCAACTCCGGCGCTACGCCTGGAGTGCTAAATTACCTCTTTCTATCCTGACGGATTTCGAAGAATTTGCCGTGTATGACTGTCGTTTGCGTCCTAGCCGACCGACAAACCTAGCACAGGCAGAATTCTCTACCTCACGTACAACGGCAAATGGCAATGCACTGTTGCCGATCGCGATGACACATGGGAACTCATAAAGTCCCTCAATGAGAACGCCCTCGCAGGGAAACATGATCCGGCCCTGCTCGAAGGCAACTTTCACGCGCGGTGGCCACAATTAGCTCAACGGCTTGAATCTATTTCCCAAATCGAGATTGGTGAGAACGAAGATTTTATTGCAACTGAAGTCGATCAGCTCGCAGGGATTAATCTTTCATCCGAAGCACGAACGATGGTCATAGAGGTCTCGAAGGACAAGAACGGAGCACTTCTATACGTTCGCACGATGGATGGCACTAGTTTTCAGACAGGTGGAACGAACCTGTGCCCTGATCAGACTCCTCGGACGGTGGCAAAGTGGAAGGGTGCGTTGGACAAGCTAGTCGCCTTTAATCTGTTAGAACCCCGCGGCAAAAAAGGCGAGGTGTTTGCATTGACGGCAAAGGGCTATGAGGTTGCAGATGGATTGCAAGGCCAAACGTAGTCCAGACAAACGGGTCAGGTCTGCCGTTGGCTTTTAACGAAGATGGGGCGCTTTGAGGTTTGGCTTGAATACGTGAATCGTGAGCTTTAAGTTCTACTAAATGGAGACATCTTGGCCGTTATTTTCACAGACTATGCAGGGCGGGCGATTCGGCTGACAGCCTGCAAAGAGCAGATGAAAAGGCCTATAAGATGGTCTATAGTGACGTCTACGGAGGTTTAAACATGACACGAGCCGCTAAGGATATTGTCAAAGCAGCCATCCAGTTGCCGGAGAATGAGCGGGTTCAAGTGGTTGAGCAACTTCTGGCTAGCCTAGAGCCGGAGTCTGACGAGGATGTAGATTCGGCATGGGCTGCTGAAATCGAAAGGCGTTCGCGGCAGATAAAAGAGGGGACAGTGAGTTTAATCCCTTGGGAGGAAGTAAAATCGCAGGCAATAAAGCGGGCTCGTGCCAAGAAGTGAAATACCCTTCCATCCGGGCGCAACGCAAGACTATGAAGAGGCTTACGTTTGGTACTTTGCCCATGGCATCGGTCTTGCCGCTGAATTCGAGCGTGAAATTGACCGCGGTCTTCGTTTGATCGCTGATAACCCACCTCGGTGGCCAAGATATGATGCCGAACGGCGGCGCATAATCGTCCGGAAGTTCCCCTACTCGATTATTTACGAAATTATCCATGGCCGGATCACGGTTCTCGCCGTAGCTCATGCCCGACGGAGACCGTACTACTGGCGAGGACGCATAGGCGAGATTTAGGACACAGAAAAGGGATAGCTGGGGGGGGTTCCTGAATTATGGCTAACCGTGCGGCTCAGTTGGTAAGCTAACATCTAGAAAATATCTTCAGTGAGGCGCTGGAGAAATACCAAGACATCGTGCGGCGATATGTCCGAGGTCGCCAAGGTGTTTATGCCCTCTATCGCCGTGGCAAGCTGTACTACGTCGGACTGGCAAGCAACCTACGTTCCCGACTTAGACACCACTTGAGAGATCGCCATGGCCAGTCTTGTTTGGGCGAAAATAAGGGGGTCGGGAGTCTTTATTCGGGATCAGCCGCAAACCAACCCAGAGCAGGAAACCCGCCTTCAACGCGAGATCGAAGCCACAGACCGCCGGATCGACCGATCTGTCTACGAACTTTATGGACTGACAGCGTGGATCGGGGATTTGGCTTGAATCGGTGAATCACGGCTCGAACAGGCGGAATAGAGTTGCACTCAAAACCGGAGAGCCACGGCGAATTGGGCATATGCAAGCTCGCGAAAGATGGGATATACTGACCTTCACGGAAAACTTGGGGGTAACAGGGACTTATACTGACCCTGAGAAAGACCCAAAAAGGAGTGAAAATGAAGTTCAAGCGGATCACGGTTAACCCCAAACAAATGGACGGCATGCCCTGTATCCGAGGCTTGCGGATACCGGTCGCAACTGTGGTGGGTATGGTAGCGGACGGCATGAGGGAGGAAGAGATTCTTAAGGCATACCCCGATCTGGAAGGCGAAGACATCCGCGAGGCTTTGCGATTTGCCGCTGAAGCTGTGCGCGAGCGTGAACTCCCATTAGTGAATGATCGTTGAAATTTCTGGTGGACAATTCTCTATCTCCTCTTGTCGCAGAAGGCTTGCGCAAGGCGGGTCATGATGCAGTGCATGTCCGCGATTACGGCATGCAAAAGGCGGAAGACGAAGAAGTCTTTGAAAAGGCCGCCCGCGAAGATCGAGCGGTGATAGCCGCGGATACCGACTTTGGCACCCTGCTCGCGACGAGACAACAAACCAAACCCTCGGTGGTTCTCTTTCGCCGCAGCTCGCAGCGACGGCCCGAAGCGCAGCTGGATTTGCTTCTCGCTAACTTGCCGAAGGTCGCTCCACTTATTGATCAGGGAAGCATCGTTGTTTTTGAGGAAACCCGCGTACGTACCCGCTCGTTACCCATTGGCGTCGGGTCCTAGCCAAGAAAGACCCGTTGAGTTTCAGCTTGATACGCGTAGGGTGATAACGGGTTTTTATTTGGATCAGCCGCGAACAACTCAGAGCCGTAAGCCTGCCTCCAGCGCAAAAGGAAAAAATCCTTTGGGGTTCGGTTTGAATACGTGAGTGGCAGAAACTGCGGAGCCGAGAAGGTCAGCGGTGAGCTGCCGGCACGGGACAACCATGCTACAGGTCCGAGATGAAATGTTGCCGAAGAACGGCTATAGTGACTATTATGCAGCGTTCGGGTTGCGAGACGATCCACCAGAGATAGCATTAGGAACGGTGCGAGAAAGATGTTGGAAGTGAAAATTCTATGAACAGGAACGCCGATACTCGTGCGGTAATCAAAAAAATAGTCCAAAGGTTAGTATCTGGGTACCCGCCTGAGAGGATCATCCTTTTTGGCTCTTACGCTTACGGACAACCGGATGCCGACAGCGATATTGACCTCTTAATTATCAAAGCGACGGAAGAGCGTTTTTTTGACCGCCTCCATACGGTGCGACGAGTAACCGCCGGGACTCACCCGCACATTCCGATTGAGCCGATAGTTCTAACGCCAGCGGAGGTACAAGAACGGTTGAAAGCCGGAGATCAATTCCTCAGCGAAATCCTCCAACGGGGCGAAGTCCTCTGTGCCTCCTAAGGAGTCCCGTTATCCGAAGGATTGGCTGGCCCTAAGATCATTCATGCAGGATTTAGAGAACATCCAGTGGTTTACCGCGGCCAATCCGGGGGCCATGACCCTACAGGGCACCAACCAGTATCTTCTGGGTCGAGAAGAGATCACCGTTATTGATGTTGCCCTTGCTCACGAGGAGAATGTGGAGGGGATCCTGAAGCAGGCGGAGGCGATGGGGGGAAAG
>JAPUHZ010000189.1 GCA_027297485.1 Deltaproteobacteria bacterium | reverse complement strand
TCCGGTCTGATGTGAAGGAGGGAGATCGCGTTATCCTGGGAAAAACTATCCTCATCCAGCTTGATCGGACCTCAAGGGAGATTGCTCTCAGGGAGACGCAGGCGGCTGTCGACAAGGCCCAACAAAAATGGGAGGAACTCAAGCGTGGCTATCGGTCCGAAGAAATTGCGCAGAAGCGGGCTGAGGTAGAGGAACAGAAGGCACTGCTCGCTCTGGCGGAGCAGGATTTTCATAGGGCAGAACGTCTCTACCGCGACGAACTCATTAGCCTTGCCGAGTTCGAGCGGCTCCAGAGCGAATTTCTTGCCGCAAAGGAGAAACAGAGGCGGGTCCTGGCATCACTCCAGTTGGTTGAGGCTGG
Source organism: Deltaproteobacteria bacterium (assembly GCA_027297485.1). Next base: position 9,532 of record JAPUHZ010000189.1, on the reverse strand, counting down.
GCCCCGATCGGAAGAGATCGCCCAGGCTCAGGCTGCTTTACGTGAAGCGAAGGCCCGGCACGATCTGATCGCCTATGAACTCGACCGGACTACTTTGCTGGCCCCGCTCACAGGTTTTCTGATTAAGAAGTATGTAGAAGTCGGCACCTGGGTCAATCCAGGTGATCCGGTAGCCGACTTGGTTGACCTCAACCCCGTCTATGCCACCGGTCCGGTAGGAGAGCGCAAGATTGACCTTCTCCGAAGTGGCCTACCTGCTACGGTTACGGTCGACGCCCTTCCTGGGCGAAGCTTTCGAGGCACTGTGTCCCACGTCATCCCACAGGCTGACCCACAGAGCCGCACTTTCCCCGTGAAGGTCAGGATTTCTAATTCGAATGGCCGACTGAAGGGCGGTATGCTCGCCCGGGTCACGGTGAAGGTAGGGGAGGGACGTCCAGGCTTGCTTGTTCCCAAGGATGCCGTGGTTCGACGGGGAGACAGCGAAGTCATCTTCATTGTTGAGGACGGGATGGCGAGGGAGTACAAAGTCAAAACCGGTAGGGCTGTTAAAGGGTTCCTAGAGATTTCTCACCGTGCCCTTAAACCTGGCCAGGAAGTCGTGACCCTGGGCAACGAATCGCTCAGTGACGGGGCAAGTGTTCGGAAGGTAAATCATCGCCAACAAGGAGCAGCCCCAAGGCCCCAATGAAGCTCATCGAGTTCTGCGTTCGCTATCCTGTCACGGTGATGGTGGGGGTTCTACTGGCCCTCCTCTTCGGCACGATCGCCTTGTTTCGTCTCCCTGTTCAGATGATCCCCACGGTAGATCGCCCTGAGATCACTGTTGGAACGGAGTATCGTGGAGCGGCCCCCTTGGAAGTAGAACGTGAGATCACCGACCGGCTGGAAGAAAAACTCAACGCCGTGGAAAGCCTCCGGGAGATCACCTCTACCTCCATTGAAGGCAAATCGACTATCGTCCTCAAATTCGACTGGGGGACAAACAAGGACATTGCACGGCTCGGGGTGTCGGAAAAACTTGATCTCGTTACGGATTTGCCGCCTGACGCCGAGAAATCCCAGATCCGCGCCGTCAACACCGACGAGGAAAGCCCAATTTCGTGGATTATCGTAGAGACGCTGCGCAACCTGAATGAAGTCTGGGAAGAGGTCGAAGATGTTATTGTTCCACGTATTGAGCGAGTCAGCGGCGTTGGGGCGGTGTGGCGATTCGGAGGTCAGGATCGGGAAGTCCATGTTATCCTGGACCCTAAGGCCATGGCTGCTCGTGGGGTTATGATCAGGGAAGTACGGGAGGCCATCCTCAGGGAAAACCGAAATATTAAGGGCGGTGATTTGAGCGAAGGCAAGCGTCGCCATATGGTCCGGACTCTTGGTCAGTTTACCGATATCGCCCAGATCGGGGGGGTGATCATCCGCCATGATCGGAACAGGCCGGTATATATTCGGGACATCGCCGGAGTGCAGTTCGGCCATGAGGACCAAGATTTCATCGTGAGGATCAACGGCCGTCCCGCCATCGGGCTCGGAGTTCTCCGCCGCTCAGGGGCCAACACCGTGGAGGTGATGAAGGGGCTCAAGGCGGAGATGGCCTATCTCAATGACAAGCTCTACCAAGATAGGGGAATTCACCTGAACATGGTCTATGACGAGACCGAGTACATCAATGATTCCGTCAGTCTGGTCACGAACAATATCTACTATGCAGTCGCTCTGGCCGTCATCGTTCTCCTTCTCTTCCTGAGGAGCGTCTCCAGTATCCTGGTCGTCGCAATCGCCATTCCCGTCTCCGTAGTCACCACTTTTGTTTTTTTGAACGGCTTAGGACGAACACTCAACATCGTCACCCTTGCAGGGCTGGCCTTCGCCACGGGGATGGTGGTCGATAGCGCCGTTGTTGTCCTAGAGAACATCTTTCGGCACCGCGAGATGGGCAAGAGTCCATCTCAGTCAGCGCTTGACGGTGCTCGGGAGGTCTGGGGAGCTATTCTGGCTTCTACCCTTACCACCGTGGCGGTCTTTGTCCCCGTTCTGTTCGTACAACAGGAGGCCGGCCAGCTCTTTCGAGATATTGCCATCGCGATCTCCGTAGCTGTCTTGCTCTCGCTGGTAGTAGCACTGACCGTCGTCCCCATGCTTTCAGCCCGCATCCTCTCACTGAGCGGCCGGACTCGGTTCCGTTGGATTCAAGCTCCTCTTGATTCCCTTGACAGGTCCGGCTCGGCCTTTGTTTCAGCCATTGTAGGCATGCTTGCTTGGCTCTCTCAGGGCACTCTAAGGCGGCTGGCTGTGGTGGCTGGAATAGTCCTGGGCTCACTGGCCCTGGCGTATGGGTTTGCCCCACCGTTGGATTATCTTCCTCAGGGTAACCGCAATCTTCTATTCGTTATCGTCAAGACACCGCCAGGCTTTAGCGTCGGGCAGAAAGAACAGATTATTAGAACCCTGGAGTCCCGATTCCTCACCATCCCGGAGCTTGATCGGCTGTTTGCAGTGGTCCGGATCGACAACCCGATCATGGGAGCTATAGTCAAACGAGAGCATGCTGATCTGGAGGGTATGCGAAAGGTGATGGCGGAGATGCGACGGCGCTCCATGGGAATTCCCGGCGCCAAGAAAATCTTAATTACTCAATCTCCCCTCTTTCGGCAGCGGGGTAGGTTCCTTGGGGGGACTAATATTGAGTTGGATATCAAGGGGGATGATCTGGAAGTTATCCGCCGTATTGCCGAGGAAATCGAGGAGCAAATCGTGAGGCTCAAGGCAGTGAACTTTGTGAACTCCTCGTTTGAGTGGGGGAATCCAGAGATCCAGGTGGTGGTCGACCGGGAGCGGGTCGCCGCCGTTGGGCTTAGCGTGTCGGAGGTGGGGGAGTTGCTAGAGACGATGGTGCAAGGGACATTAGCGGGGGTTTACCGGGAAGGGGGAAAAGAGCTGGACATCGTGCTCAAGGGGCCTGGTCGCGAGGTGGCGTGGACTCAGGACTTGAGCCGGTTGGTCCTCACGAGCCGATTGGGACAATTGGTTCAGCTTTCGGACATTGTCGAAATCCGCCCTGGGAGTGGCCCGACAAAGGTTGAGCACGTCGATCTGGATCGAGCCATCAAGCTAACGGCCAACATCCGTGAGGAGGTCCCCCTTGAGGAGGCTGTTAAGCTGGTGGAGGAGACGGTAGTCAGAAAGACTCGGCAGGCGCTCCCCCTGGGATATTCCATTGACGTCAGCGGCCAAGCGCGGAGCCTGGTTGAAGCCTGGGATGCCTTCAAATGGTCCTTTCTCCTCGCGCTGGTGGTGATCTACCTGCTCATGTGTTCTCTTTTTGAATCTTGGAGCCTCCCGTTCATAATTATGTTCAGCGTCCCGCTGGCGGCTACTGGTGGGATTCTGGCGGTCAGTCTGGCTCACGCGACCGAGCCTACTATAAAGATGGACTCCGTGACCATGCTGGGCTTCATCATTCTGTCAGGCATCGTGGTCAACAATGCCATTCTTATCGTTCATCAGGCACTGAACTTTATGCGAGAAGAGCAATCGCCACAGGAGGCGCTCCTCTTAAGCGTCAAAAGCCGCATCCGCCCCATCTTCATGACCAGCGCCACAACCATCTTGGCTATGCTCCCTTTGGTCCTTTCCAGGGGCGCGGGTTCGGAGCTCTATCGGGGATTGGGCTCGGCCGTCTTGGGGGGACTGGCACTCTCGACCCTATTCACCTTAATTCTTATTCCTACCCTTTACTCGCTCTGGTTGGATGTCAGGGCCCCAGCCGTGCAAAGGGTTTCTCAACTGATCCCGACCGAGGATCCCAAGCACACTGTTGCTCCTGAGATTGCAGAGAGAGAATAGGGAATATTGGTGCGGGGGCGATCTTCAGCCCGCTACGTCTCGGATTCCAATATTTTCTTTAGCGCCTCCATCTGATTGTTGAGATGCTTCACCACTGTTGCCTCAGCCAGTTCAGGATTTCTTTTGAGGAAGGCATCGAGAATCTGGTCATGTTCCCGCATTGAAAAATCGAGTCGCTGGGGTAGCTGGAGGGCAAGGATTCTGGATTTTTGTATTTCCTGCCGCATCTGGTTGATGAGGCGGTGGAGGCGTTCGTTCCTAGCCATCCCGGCTATGAAGCGATGAAAGTTACTATTGGCCTGCAAGTATCGGTCTACGTTCTTTTCTTGATAAGCCTCTTTGAGGAGCTGGTGCAAATCCCTTAGTCGGGAAAACTCCTCAGGATGAGCCCGCCCGACAGCCAGCCTTGCGGACAATCCCTCAAGGACACTGGCGATTGAGTAATAGTCTTCAAGGTCCTCTATCGTAGGCTTGGTGACCGCCACCTGGTTGTTGGAGGGGAAAGTAACGTACCCCTCCGCCTCCAGATGGCGGAGTGCTTCGCGCAGTGGAACTCGACTCACTTTCAACGAGGAGGCAAGTTTTTCTTCGGAAAGCCTCTCTCCCGGTGCCAGTTTTCCTGCCAGGATTGCCTCTTTGAGTTTCTCGGCAAGGAGTTTCGTAATGGATCTGAATCGCTTTTCTGTACGGCTTGGGCGTCCTCGGATCATAGTGCCTCATTTTTGCGAGGAGCTTCCTTCCCCTTACGCGGTGAGGGATGGAGCCGTCTAAAAAGCTTTTTTATGGCCTCGCTAACCGTCCGAAGATGGCTCTTCACAGTGAAAAGGTAAGAATCCCCCACTTGTCGCAGGTAAACCTCTCTGCCGATCTTCAAATGAGTGATATCTTCTCCTCGGGCCAACAGAAGTCTTCCTCGCAGGTCCCGAATCAATGCTAGGGCCAGAGGAGGGAGGAAGCCGTCAGGGGTAACATACAGGATGGTGAAAGTTTCAATCCGGCCTTCATCAGCAGGTGGGGTTACAGTTGAGTCCTGTTGGAGAGGGGGCTGGCGGACCTGAGTAGGGGAGGGAGGTGTCCAGGGATTTTGACTCTTTGGGGGCTGGCCGGTGTGTTCCAAAATGGTGACGAAGTTGTTGGTTCCAAGACCTCCAGTGCTTTGGGCCAAGCCCCGCTCGGCCTTGCGTCGAGTCTTCGCCTCGGATTTTCCTCGTAGACGCTCTGCGACCTCCACGATCTGGGCTACCCCGCTCGCCCCAATGGGATGACCGCGGGATTTGAGGCCCCCTGAAGGGTTAATGGGCAGCGGCCCTTCTAAGGAAGTCTTTCCCGCTTCGGCGGCTTGACCCCCTTTTCCTGGAGGGAAAAATCCCAGGTCTTCGGTACTGATGATCTCAAAGGGGGTAAAGGCATCGTGGACCTCGGCAAAATCAATTTCCTTGTGGGTGACCCCAGCCATTTGATAGGCTCTGGTAGCAGCGATCTGGGTAGCACGAAAAGAAGTAAAGGAATCTCGCTCTCTGAGACTCAAAGGTCCTGTCCCCTGACCTATACCGGAGATGACCACATCGGTCGGTTCCGAACTCAAAATCACAGCTGCAGCGCCATCTGTGATAGGCGAGCAATCGTAAAGCCTAAGAGGAGTAGCGACAAGCTTGCTCGAAAAGTAGGTCTCTTCAGAGATGGGCTTTTGAAACTGAGCATGGCGATTGGATGATCCATTCAGATGGTTCTTCATTGCCACACAACAAAGAATACGCTCGAGACGAGAATGAGAGAGGCGATATTTCTTTCGGTACCTTTCAGTGATCATGGCCGCCAAGGCCGGCATCGTCGCCCCACACTGCCGTTCTTGTCTATCAATCACCTCGGCCAAAATCCGCGTGGTCGCGCTGGTGGAAAGGTGGGTCATCTTCTCCCCGCCAAGGACCAGGACGTGCCGGTAATACCCCGAGGCAACCGCCTGAAAAGCGGCATGAAGCGCTGCTGCCCCGGCCGAAGAGGCGGTCTCAACCCTGAGCGCCGGCAGTCCGGTTAAGCCCAGAGCATTGGCGATTTGTGAGGCAATATTGCTATCCCCGGTAAACTCTTCAGGGTTCATGACGCCGATGTACAGTGCATCCACCTCCTGCACCGATGAAGCTTCAAAGGCATGAAAGGCAGCCTCACAAAGAAGCTGAGAGAGCGTTTGGGTGCTCTTCCCGAACTTCGTCATTCCAACTCCGGCTACATAAACCGCACGCATCGCTTTATATATTAACCAAATTCATGATTAATTCCCACAGGGAGCCAAGATGGGTGCAACCTTGGATGTCCTGTCAGGCGGGCGGTTTATTCTTGGTGTGGGGGTGGGATGGAGCGCGGATGAGTTCACAGCCTCCTACGAGTCGATTAAATCCCACGCTCCTGGCGGAGGATAGGGCTGACGCTGCGCTGGAATGCTCTCCCGGCTCTCACCGACAAGTTTGCCGTTGAGAAAGTGGCGCAGAGACTATGCGAATACAAGGAGGCCGGAGTCAAACATGTTTGTTTCGATTTGAACATCCCCCAACCTTCTTCCCTGCCAGTCATGTTTGAAACGATGGAGCGGCTTATACAGGAGGTGATGCCGAGGTTTTAGATGATTACTCCTCCTCCCAATAGCTTTTCCTGATGGTAGAAGACAGCCGACTGCCCAGGAGCTACACCGCGTTGAGGAACATCAAAGAGGAGGCGCACGCGATCGTTTTCTTTTTCTTTTGTGAGCAACGCAGGAACCTTGGACTGGCGGTAGCGGATACGAACTTCGCATCGGCCCTCGCGGAAGTCGGCAACCCAGTTAAGATGATCCACCAAGATTCCCTTTTTATAGAGAACAGGATCATCTGGATGTTCGCTAACCACCAGCGTGTTGGTCACCACATCTTTTTCGGCTATGTAGTAAGGCACTCCTCCACCAATGCCAAGGCCGTGGCGCTGGCCGATGGTGTAGAAGGCAACGCCGTCGTGCCGGCCAACGACCACCCCTTTTGACGTCACGACGGTACCCTCCCGCCGGGGCAAAAAACCGCGGAGAAAATAACCGAAATTCACCTTGCCTACAAAGCAGAGTCCCTGAGAATCCTTTTTCTCTGCGGTCGAGAGTCCCATCCGGCGGGCTATTTCTCGCACTTGAGGTTTGGTATAGTTCCCCAAGGGAAAAAGGCAGTGCTTGAGCTGATGGTTATTTAAGGTCCAAAGGAAATAAGATTGGTCCTTTTTCTTGTCGGTGGCTTCAAGCAGTTGCTGTTCGTGGTCAGCAGATTGCAATCTGGCGTAATGCCCCGTAGAGACATATTGCGCACCGAGCTTTAGGGCCTTATCAAGAAAAACGCCGAATTTAATTTCTCGATTGCACATCACGTCGGGATTAGGCGTTCGACCCTCAGCATATTCGCGGAGCATATAGTCAAAGACACGGCTTTTATATTCCTCTCGAAAGTCGAAGGTCAAAAAAGGAATGTCCAATTGAAGCGCGACTCGTAAAGCATCGCGCCGCTCTTCCATTGAGTCGCACTCGTCCCAACACATCATATGTCCCCCCAGCACATTAAACCCGGCCTCTTTTAAAAGGGCTGCGGCAACGGAGGAGTCGACGCCTCCAGACATAGCGACAAGGACTTTGGTCATGATTGACTACTTCTCCTAACAGCCTAAAACTCCGTTACAGCCAAAGCATATCTACTTTCGGTTTCCTCGGCAAACAAGTGCCGGCCATTACAACCGGGGAGAAAATGGTTACATCCTTGTGGTTGATATGGCATAAAGCTTTCGTTAAATATTATGGCTGCAAACGTAGGACGGTGATTAAGGTGGTGTATCCCCTGTGGGGCAAAGGATTCTTCTCCTAGCTCGTTGTTAGAGAGTCTAATATCAGAAGTGAGAAGAGAGGCCCTCTTTTTCTCGCCTCGGGGAGCTTGACCTTGAGCTTGATATTGATAAACTCCGGGGAATTGAGAGCATTCTCAAATGCTTTGCTTAAATCAATTTTAAAGAAAGCAGGAGAAAGACAATGGGCAAACCCATACCCATCGAGTGGCCAGGCAAAGCTAGAATTTGTGTCACCTTTATTGTGCCGTGGGAGGTCTGGCCGGAGAACTTTGCTACGCGCGATTCTCTGCAGCGCCACGCAAGTCACACCCTTCCTCCAGCGAACGCCGTTTTTAAAAAAAATATGGCTGCGGTTACGGAGAGGGAATACGGTGACCGTGTCGGCATTTGGCGCCTGATGGATCTTTTTGATCGCTATGACCTGAAAGTGACGTTCCTCATGAACGGCCTGAAAGTCGAGCAGTTTCCAGAGGAAGTGAAAGAATTCAAGGCTAAAGGTCATGAGTTTTCTTCCGAGGGATATGAGCACGAATACTCCTTTATGTACACTCGGGAAGAGGAGCGTGAGTCCATTCAGAAAACGATTGCGGCTTTTGAAAAGGTCCTGGGACAGAAACCGACGGGATATCTCTCTCCCGGCCATGCCTCCACCGACAACACGCTGCACCTCGTGGCTGAGGCGGGCTTTGTTTGGTGGGCCGATCCGCTGAACTCCGACAATCCTTACTCCGTTGAGGTGAACGGGCGAAAAATCGTAGTTGTACCCTATAACGTCCCGGGCTGTAACGACTACTCCACCTACGGGTCCGGCCGGTCTCCGAGAGATCTCTTGCAGATCATGAAAGACCAATTCGATTACCTGTACAGGGAGGGAGAGCAGGGGTATCCCAAATTCTTCGCTTTCAACTGTCACCCCTTTGTATCCGGCATTCCCTACAGGACCAAAATAATCGAAGAATTTATCCAGTACGCTAAAGGTTTTCCCAAAGTTTGGTTCGCCCGGCGCATCGAGATAGCCGACTGGTGGCTAGAGAAGGGTTATTAAATCCAGCTCTGGAGAGTGCCTTCTATAGCTCTTTTCTTTCCCACATTTCTTTGGGTTTACTCACACTGTCCCATCCAATCTGGTCCATCTCGCAGTACAACTGGATGTTGTTCCCATCGGGATCACGGAAATCGATGGTCTTATCATTCCCTGGTCCGCGTTGACGGAGCCCTGAGACTATCGTTACGCCTTTTTCCTTTAATTCCTTGAGCGCTTCTCTGAGGTCTTCGATCCGATCAACCTCATAGGATATCTGCTGGATTTCCCTCCTCTCCTCCTGGTCAGAGCCCTGTCCTCGCTCAGGTAATGGGACAAGCACGGTGTCATGGTGATCCGTGGAGCAGCGGAGGAAGGTAATGCCCTGTTCATTGACGTCCGAGACTTTAAAACCGAGAATTGCCGTATAGAACTTCTTTGATTTCTCAAGGTCCCTCACGAAGATCCCTACGTGCCCTAACTTCCTTATCTTGGCTATGGTATGCCTCTTTCCCTCTTGCTCCAAGGGGGCCTGCGATTTGAGGTTCTGGCAGGCGTGGATTGTCTCTTGCTCGTGTTCCCGGAACCTTTGAGTATGCCGCAGGAGTTCATCTCGATCCACCCATTCCAGTTTCTCCTTTTACTCTTTTTTGAGAATAGTTTCTTTGGAAAACCACGTTTCGTGGAAGAGAGGATAGAAACCGCCGAAAGTGGGAAAAAGCTATCTTGGCATAGGCTATGCTCTTCAGCAGCTCTATCAATCAAGTTCTAAAAAGGCTAAGAGTTTTGTTAGATTAGAACCAAGCAAAGTCTAGATTA
>JAPUHZ010000188.1 GCA_027297485.1 Deltaproteobacteria bacterium | reverse complement strand
CCTTCTTCTTGACGGTGAGGCAAAGTTTACGAAACAGCGGCCCTTTTTTGCTTCAGGTCCTGCCAAGTATCCATGACTTTTTTGGAGGAAGCCACAAGGCCGAAGTGTTGGCGCATGTTTTCCAAGGTACTCTCGTGGAGCTTGGGGTCGTAAGCCGCCACACAGTCATCGACCATCGTAACGTAGTAATCATACATGTAGGCGTCTCTGGCTGTTGTTTCCACACAGACATTCGTGGCAACACCGGTTACCAGCACACTCTGGATGCCTTTTGCCTTGAGGACCGTGTTCAGGTCCGTGTTAATAAATGCACTGTAACGGTGCTTGATAACCACCCTTTCCTCTGGGAGAGGGGAAATCCCCTCATATAACTCCGCCCCCCAGCTCCCCTCACGACAGGTATTTAGCTCTTTCTGCTGGGATTTTCGATACATCCAAGACGGGGTATCGGTCCACTCGCTGTGGGTCGTTTTAACGTAAATGATCGGCAGTGCAACTCGCCTAGCCTTTTCAATGAGGCGGATGAGTCTTGGTACCATGGCCTCAGCCACGCTAACGTCCTCACCTCTTTGCGCACAGCTTCCTTTGGGGCTTACGAAGTCGTTCTGGACATCCACGACCAGAAGGCAGGCCCACTGAGGGTCACATCTCTCTTGTAAGTTTCTCAGAATCAACATATTTTTCTTCTCTCGAAGGATCATGTTTTCTCTATAACCCTCCATTTACAAAAGCTCATCTTGCTGGTCAACCGCGCGAGGCGCTGCCCATGGAGTTCATCCGGCCACCATCCACTGGCAGGATGATGTTGGTAATATAGCCAGCCTTTTCTGAAGCCAGAAAGACTGCAGCCTCCGCCACATCCTCGGGCTGCCCGATGCGCCGAAGCGGTATGGCATCGTATTCCGGTTTTCTATTCCCCATCTCTCTTTTCCCCAAGGGTGTACCGACGATGCCTGAGATGACCGCGTTCACTCTGATTTTATAAGGGGCCAGATCGGCCGCCGCCTGGCGCGTCAAGGCATTTATGGCCCCTTTGGACACGGAATAGGCTGCGGTCCCGGGACTTCCCCTCTCTCCGGAGGCAGCCGAGATATTGATGATAGCTCCCCCGCCATTCTCTTTCATGATCCTGCTCGCGTGTTGAATACAGAGAAAATAGCCTGTGAGGTTGACCGCCATGATTTGGTTCCACTCTTCTAGCGTAGTCTCCATGATGTCCTTCTTGGAAGAAAGTGCGACACAGTTCACCAGAATATCAAGCCTGCGATGTTGCTTTCGGATATGGTCAAACAAAGCTTTCATCTGCTTGGGTTCCGCCACATCCCCGGCAAAATGATCACCGCCAAGTTCTCCGGCAACTTTTCTTGCCTCCGCTTCGTGGCGTGAATGGACTATTACCTTGGCCCCCTCGCGCGCAAAAGCACGCGCAATCCCCAATCCGATGTTACTGGTCGACCCTGTAACCAAGGCGATCCTGCCTTTGAGAAGCATCTCGGTTCTCCTCCCTTGATGTGCTTTTATCTAGAAGCTATCTCAGAGAAACAACAGGTTCAACACATTTTCCCGCTTTCTCAACCCTAACCCTATGGGATTGCCGATCGAGCTAATTTACTCTATCAATTGTAATGGCACCGCGTAAAGGAGGGTTAATAATGGTTTGTAGGACTTATCTCTTCCTCTTTTTATTTTGTCTGGTCAGCCTTACGGGTTGTGCCAGCCAGAGTGTGATGCTGGTTCATCCGCAGAGCGGTTCCACCATGAGGTGTGGTGCGGCAGGGGTAGGTTTTATGGCGGGGGGAGTGGAAGGCTTCGTAGAAGGATGCTTAAAAAGATATGAAAATAAAGGTTATGTGCGGGTAAAACAACTTACCCCTGAACAACGAGCGGATTTAGAGCGCCGCGGTGTCCTGCCCAAACCGGACGAGCCACCCTTGCAGACGGGTTATTGATTAGCCGCCCAATGTAATCATCTCTATCTTCTTTTGGCCTCTCGGATCATAGCCGGTAGAGGAGAGCAGGGCCTCGAGCCGTTCGTCTGAATATCGGTCTCTTCGTTTATTCCAGATCGCAGCGATGACCTCTAAAATCTCTTCATCCGTTGAGCCGTTTCTCAGCAGGGACTTCAGGTCATGGCCTGTTTGGGAAAAGAGACAGGTGACCAACTTGCCGTCGGCCGTGAGCCTTGCTCGAGTGCAGGTCGAGCAGAAGGGCTCTGTGACGGAGGCGATCACTCCTAGGTCTCCGCGGCCATCGGCAAATTCGTAATCCACGGACGGGGCACTTCCCTGCTCTCTGCCTACTTCCCTTAAGGGAAATTGTGATTGAATGATCTCCAAGATTTCCTTTTTGGAGACTAGCTTTTCTGAAGTCCAGTTGTTGGAGTTCCCCACATCCATGTACTCGATGAAGCGGATAGCAAACCCATTCTCTCTGGAGAACTCTACTAGATTGATAATGTCATCATCGTTGACTCCCCGCTCGATCACCGCATTGATCTTAATAGGGGACAACCCTTGCTTCTTCACTGCAAAAAGCCCCTGCAGCACCTTTGACAGATCGCCCCGTTTGGTCATCTGCCTAAACTTATCGGGGTTCAGGGTGTCGATGCTAATGTTGAGGCGTTTCAACCCCGCGTTTTTGAGGTCTTCAATTTTTTCAGCGAGTAACGAGCCGTTGGTCGTGAGGCAGAGATCTTTTAAGCCGCTCAAAGATGAAAGTTTACCTACCAATTTTTCCAGATCTCTACGCACAAGTGGCTCTCCACCGGTCAGCCGGATCTTTTCAACGCCCAATTGCACGAACAGACCTGCAAGTCTCGTGATCTCCTCAAAAGAGAGGATTTCTGCCTTCTCGATCCACGTGTATTCGTCAAAAGGCATGCAATAGGTGCAGCGGTAGTTGCACCTATCCGTGACGGATATTCTGAGATCCCTTATCGGGCGATTATAGGTATCGCGCAACATCAACGAAATACTATGCCTCAAAGAAAGCTGCCATGCAAGAGTCCCTTTGGGTTGACATAACCCGGCCTGGAAAATATTGTCATTGCCGACGGAATTGCTTTAGCCTGGCAAATCAGAGAGGTCCTTAATGAGGATGAAAATTATTGATGCTGACGGCCATATCGTCGAAAGAGACAAGGATATCCGTGCCTATCTGCCGGAGCCCTATTGTAAGCGCCGTGGTTCTCTGATGCCTTCCCTTGGCATGGATACGAGTATGGGGGGCCGCTTGGGCGGGCTTGAGGGCAATGACATACCCACGCGCCTCAGAGATATGGATCAGGAAGGGATCGATATTTCAGTGCTTTTCCCTACGACCAGCTTTGGCCTGACCAAGGTGATCGAGCGCGATTACGCCGTTGCCTACGCCAGCGCCTACAATGACTTTATCGCTCAAGTCTGCAAACAAAACGGGCGTCTCAAAGGGATTGCTCTGATTCCCTTTCAGGACGTGGATGCAGCAGTTAAGGAGGTGAACCGGGCGATCACTAAGCTTGGGTTAGCGGGGATTGCGGTTGCCTCCCAGGGAATGAAGGAGCACCTGGGATCACAGACATTCTGGCCGATTTACGAAGAAATAGAGCGTCTCAATGTCCCCTTCTGTGTGCATAACCGACGGGAAGGGCCGGCAGGAGAGAACCGTTTTGACAGCTTCCTCTATATGCATACTATCGGCCGCCCAGTGGAGACAGCGATTCAATTTGCAGGCTTGCTTTACGGCGGCGTTGCGGAGAGATTTCCCCGGCTCCGTATCGCCTTTCTCGAATGCGGTGTCGGCTGGGTCCCCTATTGGATGGAGCGGATGGATGAGGAGTGGGAGAAGCGCGGCGGGACGGAAGCTCCCCTCTGCAGGAGGAAACCAAGCGACTATGTCGTCCATGGGAATTGGTTCTTCTCCACCGAGCCTGAGGAAGGCATGCTCCCTTACGTTATGGAGCGTATCGGAGAAGACAGAATCCTCTTCGCCTCCGATTATCCCCACTGGGACGGAATCTTTCCCCATGCTGTTTCCACCATCCGCCGGCGCAAGGATATCTCTGAGGAAGCAAAGGAAAAAATTTTGGGGGAGAATGCCAAACAATTTTACGGCTGGGAATAGGAAGGATAAGGTGATCGCCTCTCTTCCCTTGATACTCCGGTCTTAGTCTCCGCGATACAGCGGATTGACTTAGTCGGAATAGCCTTGTTATAAGCGTTCCAGACCTTTCAAGTCGGAGGTGGTCATCGTGCGCGTCATCGATACAGGGGTTTCCCATGCGATTTAAAAACAAAGTCGTCATTATTACCGGAGGGAGCGGGAAAATCGGGAAGGCGTATGCCTTAGGGTTTGCTAAGGAAGGTGCCAAGGTCTGCCTTCCGGACTTGGTGGATGCAAGTCCTGTCGTCAAGGCGATTCAGGACCAGGGTGGCACGGCGATGACCGTTCAGTGCGACGTGTCGGATGAGGCCAGCGTTAGAGCTATGGTCGATGCCACCGTCAAAGAGTTCGGTGGTATCGATATTCTAATCAACAACGCAGCCTATTTTATGACCATTAAGAAGAGCCCCTTCTGGGAAATGCGGGTTGAAGAGTTCGATAAAGCCATGGCAGTTAATATCCGTGGCGTCTGGCTCTGTGCCAAGGCGGTCTTCCCTCACATGAAAGATCGGGCTAAAGGAAAGATCATCAATATCGCCTCTGGAGTCGCCTTAAACGGCAATCCCAACTACATCCACTATGTGGCATCAAAGGGTGCGGTTATCTCGATGACGCGCGCCATGGCTCGCGAGCTTGGCGATTACGGCATCTGTGTCAATACTGTGGCCCCAGGCTTTACGCTTACCGAGGGACGTCAGGTCGATCCTGCGTATGAGCAAAAGCGAAATGAAATACGTTGCTTTAAGCGAAGCCAGGTTGAGGCGGATGTGGTGGGGACGGTCCTCTTTCTAGCCTCATCGGAAAGCGACTTTATGACCGGCCAGCTTCTTTGCGTGGATGGTGGAACTCACTTCTTATGATCCTTTGGGTAGTCTTTTAGAGACCAATCTAGGTCCCCAAGGAGAGAAAGCTATGGCCATCTGGGACGATACCTTAACGGAGCGCGATAAAGAGGTCTTTGCCAAGTCCGGGTACGGCAGCCGAGCAGGATTCGGGCAGAGACCGGCAGTCCTGGTAATCGACATGAATTATAACTTTGTCGGCGACCGTCCCGAACCAATTCTTAAATCGATAGAACGCTTCCGCAACAGCTGTGGTGAGGAGGGGTGGGAAGGAGTATATCATATCCGCGAGCTTCTAGACGGCGCACGCAAGAAACATCTTCCGATCTTCTACACGACTGCCCAGGAGAAAAAGAGTTCTGTCACCGTAGGCCGGTGGCAGGGCAAAAACAGGCGCGCAGGGGAAGATCTGCGCGAGGAATGGTCTAAGGGGAATGAGATTGTAGAAGAGATCGCCCCGCAAGAAGGGGAGATCGTCGTGCGCAAGCAGAAGCCCAGCGCTTTTTTTGGTACCGCGCTCATGAGCATGCTCAACGAAGTCCACGCCGATAGCGTCTTGGTCACAGGCTGTACTACCAGCGGCTGCGTGCGCGCGAGTGTCATCGACGCCTTTTCTTATAACTTTCGGGTCTCCATCGTAGAGGAGTGTGTCTTCGACCGCGGCCAGGCCTCCCATAAAATCAACCTCTTCGACATGAATGCTAAATATGCGGATGTTATCCCCTTACGCGAGGCGCTTGAATACATTAACGGCCTTCCCGACACCCTTTATGCCCCAGGGCTTTGATAAGTCAGGGACGGCGGAACCTGTCAATGAAATGAGACACTTCCGGTTGGAAGATTACTGTACAAGATCCTCCATCACCTGATTCTGACCCATAGGTAGACCCCTTCCAGACTGCTCTGCGTTCGGTATAGGGCAATTATGGAAGCCGTTTTTCTGGCTGGAGCTGCCGATTTGCCCGATGATAGCTCCGAGCACCTCGGAATCGCTCAGCGGAGCCGCCGCCCTGGGCTTGTTAATCCAGACCTGCTCAGGCAGGGCTGGCGGTGTGGGCAGACCGCGAACGAATCGCTCGTGAT
>JAPUHZ010000187.1 GCA_027297485.1 Deltaproteobacteria bacterium | reverse complement strand
GAGAGCCACGGGAGTGTGCCCCAGGGAATCCTGGAGCGTTACGCGGCGACGCCCGAACGGCAGGACGCGGCCCGCCGGGCTGTGGCCATGCGTCTTGTGCTCTTCGGCGAATACCTTTCCAGCCTGGACCGCTGGGCAATGGGAAAAGGACCCTGGTAGTTTTTCTATATATAACTACAAGGCGACGACCTTTTTCTGCTGGAGACACTGCCACGTACTGATGATTTCCTGTGAAGAGGCTACCGTGCCGAAGTGCCTGCGCATATTTTGCAGCGTGGCCTCGTGCATCTGGGAATCATAGGCTGCAGCACAATCGTCAACCATCGTCACATAGTAATCATACATGAAAGCATCCCTGGCAGTCGTTTCCACGCAGACATTGGTGGCGACTCCAGTGACCAATACGCTTTCTACGCCTCTTGCCTTCAGGACGGTATTCAGGTCTGTGTTGATGAAGGCGCTGTAGCGGTGTTTAATGACAATCCTCTCATGAGGTTGGGGAGAGATCCCATCGTAAAATTCCGCTCCCCAGGAACCCTGCCTACAGGTCTCTGGTTTTCTACCATCGGGTCTGCGATAGAGCCAGGAAGGGGAGTCGGTCCATTCACTGTGAAGGGTCTGGATGTAGATGATAGGGAGGTCGACCTTGCGGGCTTCCTCAATCAGATGAAGGAGTCTTGGGACCATCTCCTTGGCTGCTGTGACGTTGTTCCCTCCCTTTGCAGCTGCTCCCTTGGGACTGCAAAAGTCATTTTGAACATCCACGACAATCAGACATGACAGCGCGGGGTCGCATTTCTCTTGTACAGTTTTGAGTATCCTCATGGGTACCTCCTGAACGGCATTTTAGTTTCAGCCTATTGACTTTAAATTCTCAACTCAACGAAGGTTGTTTTCCAGACTAACTTATCTCACGGCCTCGTTATCTGTCAACTGTCGGTGTCCCCATGAAGATAATATTGGCAGGGGTTGATGTGGCCTTGACATTGGTCCTGGATTAAGTGATGAATAACTCCACACCATTTGCTGCGAGACGCACTATGGAGAAAATAGCTGGAATCGTTACAGGCGTTGCCCTTCCTGAACTCTATTACTTTCTGGTGAAATCGGGTTTGTTTCTTTTCCTATCAGGAGCGATTCTTTACCTCCTTTTGTTTGCGACTTATCCCCCAATTCACGATGTCTTACATGAATTTCGCCATTCGCTAGCTATCATTCCTTGTCACTGACCAGCTCACTGATCCTATACTTTTTTCTTCTCCTCTCGTCCTCGGTCATTGCAACCGCCGGGGCGAGTGCCGGGCAGATCGGGCTTCAGACTCTTCCTGCACTTGACAGTGTTTACCCACTCTCTGTGCCCGTCAGAATCGTGCTGACGAATTCAGACGCCGGCGGAAAAACACTCGAGGGAACCAGGTTTCATATTCGTCTCTATGCCCCTCCGCCAGGTCGCTTCTTGTCGACAGATTATCCCCTTGTCGAGAATAGCCTCCTCATTGAGATGGATCTTGTCGCCGCTCAAGGGACGGCAAGTTGGGAATATGTTTTTCCGATCCGCGGAGTTTACCGCCTGGAGGTGGCCGCGTTAAATGGGGCGGGAAAAGAGGTGACCGCGATCCTTCCGCTCCGTATCAGGGAGAGCAGGGCCAAGCTTCTCTATCTGGGTGTTTTTGTAGTTTTTCTTTTCCTCTTTGGCGTTGTTGTGGGAAGGCTGTTTAGCACTCCGAATAAAGAAGGCTATTTAAAAGTCGGCCTTCTCTTGGTAATGTGCGCATTGCTCGTTGCTGCCTTCAAAGGTAATGAGCCTCGGGTAAAGGAAACCGGTAACAAGGGGCCTTTGCCCAGGCTGCAGATCAGTCCTCCCAGAGTAGGCCACCCGAGCGATATTCAGTGGCGTCTTACGGAAGGTGAAACGGAGAGGATGCTGCCAGGTCGTCTTACGCTCACCAACACGAATCTTTAAAAATATACGCGACTCTTTTTTTTAGACAAGATACCAACGGATGGGATTTTCAATTTAAAGTTCCAATTTACAGACGCCGCCCCACATCGGGTCAGCAGCTCTGCCGAGGTGGAAGGGTGGGGGCCGGTCCGGTCCGAAAGTAACGTGACGGTAACCAGCGCAAGTCCTCCCTGGGACGTCACTGTCTTGACTCTTTTTTTGCTGCTGTGTGTTCTTGCTCTCGGGCTTGTGACCGGTAGAGTCAGCCGGAGTTGGAAGAAATAGACCTGCCTAAAAATTTTGGACAACCCCAAGAATGTGGCGTTACCGCGCTTGACTTCTTACCCTCTCGAATCTATGAAATGTGAGAGAGTCTACGACAAGAGAGTTGAGGGTATTAGTCCATGATCGATCTTTTTACTTGGATAACGCCTAACGGGCGCAAGATCTCTATCATGCTTGAGGAGGTGGGTCTGCCTTATGAGGTTCATCCCATTAATCTCCAGAAGGACGAGCAGTTCGCGCCTGATTTTCTAGCGATCAGCCCTAATAACAGGATCCCTGCAATCATCGATCGTGAAGGACCGGGTGGAAAGCCCTACAGCCTTTTCGAGTCAGGCGCTATTTTGATGTATATTTCGGAGAAGGTGGGGAAACTGGTGCCGACCGAAATGCACAAGCGCTATGAGGTCATCCAGTGGCTGATGTTTCAGATGGGTGGTGTCGGC
>JAPUHZ010000186.1 GCA_027297485.1 Deltaproteobacteria bacterium | reverse complement strand
TGCTTGCAGTTCTGGAGAGCTTGTCAAGTTTTTAATTTAAACTGTTTGAGTGTCTCCGGAATACTCATCTGATCGCTATTTAATTGCCTCGACATAAAGCGACAAGTATCTACCCTGATTATCAGTCTTGGCTCTGTAATCAATTCTGAGTTCCTCCGCCTGACTCTTGTTGTGGTCACTCTCAACGATCTTTCTAAATCCACCTTGGGAGAGCAGCTTCTCCAATGTCTCAAAATCATAACCATATTTGTGCCTGCCATCTTGCTGCAAGGCATACATGAGATTGTAAAACGAAGGAAGGCAAGCCCGTTTGCCTGTCCGGCACCCGCTTGGGGCTATCGACGGCGAAGCAGCTTGGCCTCACGATCCCGCCGACCCTCCTCCTGCAGGCGACCAAGGTGATTAAATGAGCAACGGTCTATATCGTAAGCTCATTGCTTCGTTGGATACGAATAAACCTGCCAAACGCAATTCAATAGCTCTTTAATTGCGTCCTAGGGGTCTGATCCGGCGCAAACCCAAGCCCAGAGCGGCTCCGAGCCCATCTAGAAGTGACATTTAATGAATTGCCTTTGAGTGGTCTTAAAAGGGCTAATTGCCAATCAAGGTATCTCTGACCACTGTCCGCCTTTTGTCCGTGTACTGGTGCAGACAAGCCTCAAAAGCAAGTTCCTATCATTCAGCCAGCCTCCGGCCTCTTGCGGCTTGCCGTCCGAGGCGGTTCGGAAAAATGTTGTTCTGTGCTATATGTCCATCCCATGTTGATGCTATCGGGGAAAGACGTTCAGAGCCTGCTCGACATTAAAGAGCTGATTCAGATCCTGGAGGAGGCGCACGTCCAGTTATCCACCGGCAAGGCCGTCATGCCCGTTCGGCTCGTTGTGCCTCTCCCGCTGATCAAGGGCCGGCTGACCAGCATGCCGGGGTACCTTTGCGACAGCAACGCCTTGGGAATGAAAGTTGTCACCTACTTCCAAGAGAATCCTAACGTGGGGCTGCCTGCAATCCTGGCCACGATTACCCTCTATAGCCCCGAAACGGGAAAACCTCTCGTTCTCATGGATGGAAGTTACATCACCGCCATAAGAACGGCCTGTGCCTCCGCGGTTGCGACGAAAGCCTTGGCGAACCCCGAGACCCCCGTGCTGGGGATCCTCGGCGCGGGTGTTCAGGCCAGGGCTCACGTGCGTGCCCTTTCTACGGTCAGGCGGATCACCAGGGTCAAGGTTTACAGCCCGTCGGGAACAAGCGCCAAGCGGCTGAAAGCCGATCTGGAAGCGGAAACCGGAATAGAGATTGAGCCGGTGGGTACCGCGGTGGAGGCCGTGAGGGAAGTCGACCTGTTGACAACCGTGACGACGGCCAAGGAACCGATCCTCAACGCCGATTGGCTCAAGCGGGGCCTACATATCAACGCCGTCGGCTCCCATCGGCCGGATATAAGAGAAATCGATCCGGCAACGATTAAACTCGCCAGGATCGTGGTGGATTCCCGCGAGGCTATCAGGGCCGAATGTGGAGATATTCTGCTGGCGATCAAAGCGGGAGAGGTCACGGAGGATTGCATTGACGCCGAGATCGGCGAGGTCCTGGCCGGTGCAAAACCGGGGCGATCGAGCGCGGACGAGATCACTCTCTACAAGTCCGTAGGCATCGCCCTCCAGGACGTGGCCACAGCTCATCTGGTGTACCAAAAGGCACTGGACCGCAGGGTCGGTGTCGACGTGGAGGTGAACTGACGTGGAATCCCGCGAGGCCACAGTTGGTCCGTTACTATGGCGTCTACGGTAACGTCTCAAGGGGAAAGAGAAAAAAGGAGGAGCAAAAGAAAAACGTCATTGGGAAACCGGAGTTCGTCGAGGTCCCCCCTCCACTCGTCTCTTTTGACAATCATCTTTTGTTACCTGCCTTTGTTGTTTCTTATGCCGAGTTGAACCACGTTCTCCCCCCTGACGATCTTAGCTGCCATGCCCTGCCCTCTTCTCACTCTGACACCCCGTCCTGAGGCAATGCACTTGGTTTAAGGGCCATTCTCGCCTTCATGGCTGCCGATCTCCTCAAGTTGGCAGCCCGGCCCCTGTAGAGCCTGTGCCCTGGCCTCTTGCTTGGGGGTAGGTATCGTCCCTCCGCGTCGGTCCGAAACTTCTCCCTGTCGGTCCAGCACTGGAGGCAGATCCCCGACCGGCTGTCGGTCTTGCGACCCCATCCCCACCTACACTTAACTTGCCTCATTGTCCCTCTACCTCCTTTTTTCTCCGCCGTTTGCGATAGACCACTTCCACCCCCTCAAGCGCGTTGCCCCGGCGGACCATGTTTACCAGTCCTCCCAATTTCGGGTTACACTGCCGAACCAACCGCCCTCGTCCCCAGCCGCGCCCGGAGATGAAGCTATAGCCTCCTCAAACGCATCATTGGGGTCGCCGCTGCTGGGCTGGCGGTTTTCTCCGTCCCAACGGGGGGTACTTAGATAGCCGCCCCCGACCACAATGTCTTTGATGTCACCCGTGTCCCCTTCGCGCAGCGCAAGCGCGATAACACCAGCAACAGCATTGCTGATGTCATCACTTCCGGTTAAAGGATGGTCGATGGTATCCCTTCCGGCTCTGCCTCGCCTGCGCTCAAGGCGTCTAAATTCCTTAATCAGTCCCGGTTCATCGGGTAGTTCTACTCTACCGCTGGATAGTTGCGGGATCAGATCGAGATAAAGCTGACTTTTGGGTGTCTTGCATTGCTTGTATTCAATGGCTCCGTTGCTGGCCTCGGAGAAACGCTCGGACGGCCAGTTGCCGCCATAGCTATCTCCCTCGATCTCGGTTACCCGGTAGAGTTTCAGGATGTCCACTATCTCGCCGACTACGGTTGACGGTTGGAGTGGGGATTTCCAGGAGCGTATGAGGTCAACAATCACTTTGCTGTCATCACGGTGAGCAATGGACAAGGTGAACGCATCCCGCCTGCCACCACTGGGGTCTGTGAATGCGAAATATGACAGATCGGCGCTCGGTAGCAGCTCGGCACGGCCAGGGACGACGCAGTTCTCGATAAGATCCAAAGGGAAAGCCGCGCTGATATCCTCTCTGAATAAGGCCAACCACTCGCTACGGCCCGCCTCAGGATCCCGCTGTATCTCCTTGTCGATAAGCTCCTGAGAAATGGTCGGATTCATCATCTTGCTGCCCGCCTGCCACACAAGCACCGGGGCGTCATCATGGCCGTAATTCTCCCGGTGGGCTTCAAACATGGTCCCAGCCTTGGCGTATGGAGTGCTGATAA
>JAPUHZ010000185.1 GCA_027297485.1 Deltaproteobacteria bacterium | reverse complement strand
CTGTGAACGGACACCGGGAAGTCCTTCGCAGCGGCCAGTTCGTAGACGGCATCCAGGGCGACATGATCGGCTCGTGCAGTTTCCCCGTAAGTGAGCGCCGTCAGATCGTCGTGCCGGACCATCACCTCCCCGATCCCCTCCCACAGGTCGGGATACAATTCCAGCATCCGTTTGATATGATCGACTGCGTTCCGATCGGTGGGATTGAACCCGGAGATGAACGGGTGAAGGCGCCGCCGTTGATCCTTCGGCAACGGCTCGATCGCACTCGCAACGAGTACGTCCGTCGCGCTGTACCAGTAGGTCCTGGAATCGTCTTCGAGGTAGTACAGGGGCCTGCGTGGGTCGGCGGCGTGCCACTTCTTGACCAGGGGCATGCCTGAAATCATCGTGTGCTCCACGCCCGCGCTGTCCATGGCCGCAAGGAGCGCTGACATTCCCTCCGTCTCCTGGAGAAAGTCAAGGAAGTGAAGGTGGGCGTCGGCGACGCGGTACCGAACAGCTCCTTGGCGCTCCGGGGCGTCTGTCGTGGACAGCTCCGGCTCTCCGGCTCGAGGTGCCTCGGACGGTCGTGCCACCGAACCGGGTGCGGCTTCCCTGGCCGCTCCCATCCCGGCGCACCCCGCCGCTGCCATCAGCAGAACGATGCCGACACCTGCCAGCGAAAGTGTCGCAGACCTCATGCTCCTCCTCCGAAAAGTGAACCCCGTGCCGATCGTAGCCCGTGGTGCCGCCTTTGCCGCGGAAAACGCCCCGCCGATCCTTCTCTAGAACCACGCATCAGGTGTGGTTCCACTCGTTCCGGTGCGAGAAGGCCTCGGCCAGATCATGCGGCGTTTCAACGCGCGGATCCGATGCCGACAGGTAGGGTCAGTATGGGCGCATTGGAGCGGGTTGAAGTTCCCCGGCCGAGTCAGGCACCCAGCCTCCCGCAAACCTCCCCTGCCGCGTCAGCGGCTTAGTGCAAGTAGCAATTCGGTCAAGTACGATTCCGGGGGCGTTAGGAACGCCATCGCGGGCACTGGCGGGGAAAGAGGATGCTCCCCATTCTGCTCGTAAAAGCATCTCAATAAAAGGACACCTTTGGTGCGTGCTTCCTTGCGAACCAGCCTAGAAGAGACTCGGGTCGGTTTACCTGCCTGGTTTCAGCATCCATTATGGATTTTGATCCGGCCCAGACACCCAGGCTCCGCTAGGCTCTCAACTTCATCAATCAGTTAATGAGATTTTTCTTTTCCAAGAAGGTACATATCCTCGTATCCCTGTTTTTGGTTTCCTCCGCCTGGGGTCTTTGGCGGATCAGTTCACGCTCTCAGAAGCCAGTTGAAGAAATTATATTCGCCACAGCATCCAAGGGAGGAACTTATTACCCGCTGGGTAGTCAATTGGGACGGATCATCGAAGAGTTGCCAAACAGGGCTGTATCGCGTGTGAAGGTCATAGAGACCAATGGATCTAAAGACAATATTTCTCATCTGCTTACCGGATATGCCGATGTTGCCTTAGTTGCAGTACCGGCGTTGGTTGAGCACGAAAAAGACAATTCTGACAAAAGGGAGCAGGACTTTAAGCAATTACGGGTTCTTGCCAGACTATATCGGGATTTTGTTCAAGTTTTGGTGAGAAAGGACAAAGTAGAAAAGGCGGATCTCACTGCAGGGCTGGAGGCGCTTCGGGGCCTCAAGGTATATATTGGAGGAGATGGGAGTGCGACAAAACTAATTGCACAAAAGCTTCTTGAAGAATCCGGCCCGAAAAAGCCTGATGGCACAATTGATATTGAGAAGCCAGACCTTGAAATTAAAAACTACGAATCAGCCGCCACCGCTATCGTTAACGGAGAAATAGACGCTGCTTTTTTAATAGCTGGCAGGCCTACTGCCGCCGTTAAGGCAGCAATGATGAACTCGAAAGAGGTGACACTCCTGAGTTTGCCTGCCAAGGACATCGCTGACAAGTATTCCTACTTCGATAGCGATCACATTCCAGCCAAGTTTTATCCTAATCAGCCCACTCGAATTGAGAGTGTAACATCCCAGACCCTCCTGGTGAGTAGAACAGATACTTCGAAAGAAGTCGTAATGACTATTGAAGAGGCCCTGTTTTCTAACGTGCACCGATTAATCAAAGCTCACGCCCAAGCCCAAGAAGTTAAATTCGACAGTGCTTTTAAGGGTTTCAACGTTGAAGGTGACGGTTGCCCAGATGGACGGGAAATTCCGTGTCTGCATACCGCGGCCCTGACATATTGGAAGCGCGAAAACGCCAAATTAGTGATTCTGACTGGAAATCCTGGCGGGCGTTATCATTTTTTGGGCCAGCGAATGAAGAAATTATTGGACCTAAACGGAATCGAGGCTCGCGTTGAAATCACCGATGGTTCCCTTGAAAATCTCAAGAAATTAAAGGAAAGATTCAATCAACTGAAGCAAGAAAGAGAAACACGGGGTGTAGGAGCTGTCATGGCTATCCTTCAATCCGACATTGCCAATGCTGCAAGTTGGGAGCAGGAGGAGGCTAAATATGAGAAACATTTCAGCGAGAATCACCGTCTGAGAGGACTTCGGCGTATAGCTTCGTTGCATGAGGAGAATCTGCATATCTTTGCTCGTCGAACATGGCTTAGAGAGAATGGCAGGAGCGAATTTCTTGATCTGAACGTTAGAGATCTAGATGAGTTGTGGGAAACAGCAAGGGTCTCTGTTGGACCTGAGAATAGTGGGTCGCGCCTTACCGCGGAGGCTTTACTAGATCATCTCGACGTTCCAACGGAAAATAGGTTCAGGCTTTCTCTTGCCGACATGGTCGAACGAATGTTGGAAGGAGAGTTGGATATTGGCTTTTTCATAAGTTCGGTCCCCAGTACCGTTATTGGGTCAATCCTCGACAGCGATGCCGTTGTAATGCTCGGATTGGATCCTCCATCCCGGTCGGCAATTCGAGGTCCTGGTTTCGAAGTTAGCAAAATCGGGAAGACTGAATATGCTAGCCAGGCTGGTTCAAAGCACGATGTTGAGAGCATTAAGACTCGAGCTGTTCTGGTTATACTCGAAAACACACCAGCCAAAGTGTTCGAAATCACAAGAGCAGTGGTAGAGGGAGCCAAGTATCTGAAGTTGAGTGACGAAGAGATGGTTAAGGAACTCGAATCTGTGAGCTTGCACGAAGAAGCCAAACGCTACTACCAGGAGGCGAATCTTCTCCCAAGACGGGGAATGCTTTTCAGGGAGTTGCTTAGTTACATACTAAATGGAACATGGAAATTCTTAGCAATAGTGGTAATCATCTTGGGCGGGTTCAAAGGAGCCATTGAGGTCAAACGCCAGAACGTCAAACGGGCTCTGCTCCAACGTGTACAAAACGCTTTCAAGTTGCCACATCCCCGCTCTCTCGAAGTCTTGGCGGAAATTCGAAAGGATGCTTTCCGACGTGTTCCTTTGCCGTGGTGGGCTCTGAGTGAGTTGGACTGGGGACGTTGGGCCACTGTTCGAGACGTGATCGACGAATACAAGGAATAGCGACCGGGGACGTTGTTGGCGTAGTGTGCCAAAAGTCGGCCGATCCGAAACGTGAGCAACTTCGGCGTGTGCTTCGTCGTTATTCGATACGGTAGCGTAATTGCTGACTTTTCCCGGTCGTTGGGGCTGAGGCTATGATCCGCCAGATGCCGTTCAAGCTGCCACTGATTCTCTCCGCTGTTGCCGCCGTTTTCAAAGATCGTGCAGATCTCGTCGCCGAGAATATTGCGCTGCGCCACCAACTTTCGTGCTTCATTCACCAAGGACGTCGCCCCAGGATTCGGCCCGTCGACCGTGTGTTCTGGGCGCTGCTCTCCCGCTTCTGGGGTAGCTGGAGGGAAGGTCTGGCTA
>JAPUHZ010000184.1 GCA_027297485.1 Deltaproteobacteria bacterium | reverse complement strand
GTACGGGGTGTAAAATTTCATAGGATTATGGCTATGGGGGGAAATCACCGGGCTGTGGGAATCGGCTAACTCGCCCCGCTTTTCGATCATTTTAGCTTTCGCCTTTCAATTTTTGTCCATCGGGATGCTGCCAAGTGTCCCGGCCCCGATCAAAACGTTAGTAAAAATAATAAGTTACGGTTCCTTAGCGTGTGGTACCGCTCTTGCGTCAATAAATGCTGCCGGATCATGCCCGGTCGGAAGGATCAGCCCTAAAAGCGACGCCTGAGCTTAAACGTTATGTTTTGTGCTTTTAATTACGCGATGTCGATTCTCTAAGTTTTTTTTGTTAAGGAGATAAAACCATGGTTAATGCAATCGTTTTATTAAAGGTAGAGCGTGAAAAAGTAAACGACGTTGCTGAAGCGCTTGTGGATATAAAAGGTGTATCAGAAGTCTATTCGGTCAGTGGCAGATATGATCTCGTTGCCATAATACGAGTCAAAAATAATGATGATCTCGCAGACACAGTGACCAACCATATGCGCAAGCTAAACCGCATCCTGAGTACAGAAACCATGCTCGCATTTCAGGCCTATTCTCGTCATGGTTTAGAGGGCATGTTTTCAATAGGGCTTGATTAATATTTAAACCTTCATTCTCTCCGTTCATTATGATCGGGCGAGCTTAACCGCTACCCGGCTTTCGTGGCCTGGTCCGAACACCAAACACCACCCATCCGGAGTTCTAGAGGTCCTTGCTTTAGCCCTTCCGGCGTAGTATCTATGTGAATATCTCCTTAAGGAGAGATACCTTATGGAAGTTATCAAGGGCGACTTTAAAGACACTAAGGGCATCCCGCCGAGCGGACTATGCGTCGGTGTCCATCGGGCCGGTGCGATCCATCAGAAAATGGTTCAAAAATATGGCGACGGACTTACGGTCTGGTCACTGCGGCCCGATCTGGATTTCGTAGCATTCAAGAAAGAAGGTTTGGGAGAAAAAGGCATTCGTGCCACAAGTGACCTTGATTCCATCCAGCCCCAAAGCGAGAAGCTGATCTACGGTGTCAGGGGGGCACCACCCCAGGTACGCAAGAAGGCGCGAGAGATGGGGCTTGAGCTGCTGGCGGATGCAACCTGCCCCTTTGTGACTCAACAGGAGGAGGCGGCAGAAGAACTCTTGCAGCAGGGATTTAACCTGGTGCTTTTGAGCAGCCGTAGTCATCACGGCATTCCTCGTTTGCAGGGAATCGCCAAGGACGCAGGACGCGATCTCTTTATCGTTGAGAAGGAGGAGGATGTGGAGGAAATCCGACTCACCCGCTTTGAGCCCCTCGGGGTCATTGTCCAGACCACCTTTTGGATCGAATCCTACAAGAAGATCATGTCCCGGCTCTTGGACCGCTTTGCCAATGTGCGTATCCAGAACACCGCATGCATCGATTCACTCCAGCGCCTTCCTGAGGTGGAAAAGCTGGCCAAGCAGGTGGAGGCTATTATCATTTTTGGATGGACCGAAGGGATGACCAACCGCATGTTGGAGGTGGCCCGAACCTTCAACTCCAATGTCTACAAGATTGAGAAGATGGATCAACTCCAGCCCGAATGGTTTCAGGGGAAAGAAAAAGTCGGGGTGATCGGGGCCAACGAGACCCCCAATTGGATGGTGGATGAGGTGGTGGAGCGGATCAAGTCCTTCGCCGCATAGATTTTCCAGTTTCCATGCTCAAGGTCACTTTTATGCCTTCCGGTCGGAGCTTTGAGGTAATGGAGGGGACAACCATCCTTACGGCTGCAATCCGAAACGGTCTCCATATCCCCCATGATTGTACCGAAGCGATCTGCGGCACCGACCGGGTAAAGATCTTGGCTGGCCAGGAGAACCTAAGTGAAAAAAACGAGAACGAGGAGATGACCTTGACAATGATGAATGCCGGCCCGGATGATCGCCTGGGATGCGTGGCCCGCATCCTAGGAGATGTGATTGTAGAAATTTCCTAGCCGACACCCAGCTTCTGTTTGGCCTCTGCGCTCATCATGCTGGGATCCCACGGAGGCTCCCAGACGAGATCCACACTGGCCTCTTTCACGTCGGGAAGGTCAAGGATTTTCTGCTGCGCATCAGAGGTGATCATCCCCCCCATACCGCATCCCGGCGCCGTTAAGGTCATTTTAACAGCCACCTTGTCCCCGTTGACTTCGACGTCATAAACCAAACCGAGATTCACGATGTCAACCGGGATTTCCGGGTCATAGCAGGCGTGAAGCACTTCGTAAATCTGTTCCTTGGTTGCCATTTCCGTCACTCCTTTCCTTCCTCTAACCCATCCTTTGTTACTCCGTCAACTCGACACAATCTTCAGGGGCTGGGCCCGCTTTACTGTCTCAGAGACCACGGAGAGTTGACCGGCCAGTTTGGATGCGATCTCCAAGAAAATCTTGCCGACCTCGGATTCTGGTTCCTTGACCAAAATCGGGACCCCCTTATCTCCCCACTCTCGGATGGAAGAGGTGATGGGGACCTCACCTAAAAAGGGGATCTTGAAGCGCTCGGCAGCGCGCTCAGCCCCCCCGCGAGAAAAGATTTCATGCCTCTTGTTGCACCCATCACAAATAAAATAGCTCATGTTCTCGATCATCCCGACGATAGGAATCATGACCTTGTCGAACATGTTCTTGGCCCGAATCACATCCGCAAGGGCAACGTCCTGGGGGGTAGCCACAAGAACCGCGCCGCTGACCTTGAGCTGCTGAGAAAAAGTGATCTGCACATCGCCTGTCCCAGGAGGCATGTCGACGACGAGATAGTCCAGATCACCCCAATAGACGTCCGCCATCAACTGGTGTAGAGCCTTTCCCAACATCGGTCCGCGCCAGATTACTGCCTGTTCCGGATCGAGGAAAAATCCGATCGACATGACGGGCAGGTTGTGAGCTATCGGCGGCCCAAGCTTAAAGCCGCCATTCACGGGCACTTTGCTGGGTTCTTCCTTTACACCCATCATCATCGGTATGGAAGGACCATAGATGTCCGCGTCCAGGAGACCAGTGGCGGCCCCGTGCATTTTCAGAGCGACAGCCAGGTTTGTTGCCACCGTGGATTTCCCCACCCCTCCCTTGCCTGCGGCCACAAGGACCACATTCTTCACAGTAGGCAGCAAGTCGGTTTTGCCTCCACCCGACTTGCTACCACGGACCTGGGCCCCAAAGGATATTTCAACAGATGTGATCCCCTCTATTCCGGCCAATGCCTTTTTGCAGTCATCTTGGATCTTCTCTTTCAGGGGACAGGCCGGGGTAGTCAGCTCAACGGTAATGGCTACCTTGCCTCCCGCTACCTCGATGTTCTTGACCATGCCAAGGCTCACAATATCGCGGTGAATCTCTGGGTCTTGCACTTTCTTCAGTGCCTCAAGAACGATGTCCTTAATTGCTGTTGCCATCACTCCCCTTCCTGTTTCGGTCAAAAGAAATTTAAACTCCCGCTCTGCCTCTCATATTTACCTTCTCACGGCAGTTATCTTTAACTCAGAAATTATAGACTTCTAAAGTCTACGTTGTCAATAGCAGGATGTAAAAAACTGGAGATGCTCTCTGTTCCTGGCACGTAAACGTAAAAAATCCTTGCTACAACAGGGCGGTTATTATTAGCTTGAAGGAACAATATGAGTTTGGTAAAATCACTTGTGGTTTCTTTAGCATAGAAACGGGCAGGGAAAAAGGAGGATTTATGAAACGCGTGCTTATGACTTTTGTAGTTCTATTATTGGTAGCCGGATTTCTAGGCTGCTCCGCCCCATTAACCACACGGGAAAAAGGGGCAGGAATCGGGGCCCTGGGAGGGGCTGCCTTGGGTGGCATTATCGGTAGTGCCATAGGTCATCCGGGCGCAGGGGCTGCTATCGGAGGCGCACTTGGTCTCGGCACCGGTGCCCTCATTGGAGATCAGCTCCAGGGCCAGGAGCAAGCACAGGAGCAACAGCAACGAGAGCTGGAACAAAATCGGGCCGAACTGGAACGTCAGAGAAGAGAACTTGAGAGGTTAAAAAAACAGAGCGAGTACTAACGCTTGCCCTGGGCTAAATTTTTAAAGGAGGTACCTGAATGGGTCAACGAACTTTAATGATCTTCACGATCGTTTTCCTGAGTGTGACTTTTGCCGGATGTTCCACCCCCCTCACTACTAGGGAAAAAGGTGGGCTCCTTGGCGCCGGATTAGGGGCGGGTACAGGGGCCATCATTGGCAGCACCGTTGGCCACGCCGCTGCCGGAGCCCTCATCGGCGGGCCTATAGGACTCATCGGTGGCGCCTTGATCGGCGACCAGCTTATGGGTCGGGAGCAAAGGCGGCAGGAACAGCATCAGCAGATTGAACAAAATCAGGCAGAGATGGAACGGCTCAGAAGAGAGAATGAACGCTTGAGGCGGCAGCGGGGGGAGTATTAGTCACGGCGGAGGGTTTTTGGTATGGATGAAAGAGTGAAGATTTTTCTTACAGGGTTCCTGGTGATCTCGGTGGTTGCCTTATTTGTAGGTTGTTCCGCCCCGTTAACCACCCGGGAAAAAGGGGCAGGAATCGGGGCCTTGGGAGGGGCCGCTGTGGGTGGCATTATCGGTAGTGCCGTAGGTCATCCTGGTGCAGGGGCTGCCATCGGTGGCGCACTCGGCCTCGGCACCGGCGCCCTTATTGGAGATCAGCTCCAAGGCCGGGAGCAAAGACAGCAGGAACAACAGGCCAAGCTGGACGAGCAGAAGCGAGAGCTTGAGAGGAACCGGGCCCTTATCGAAGAGCTAAAACGGCGCAACATTGAGGCCCATGAAACCGAGCGAGGGGTGACTATTAACATCCCCCAGGTGGTCTTCCAGTTCGGGAGCGCTAATCTCACCCTCGACGGAAGGGAGCAAGTAAAGCAGATTGCCGCCATTGTGAACCGACAGGCCCCCCGCAGAAGGATCTCTGTCGAGGGACATGCCAGCAGAGAAAGGGCGGATCAAGAGGCTTACAATCAACGCCTCTCCGAAAGACGGGCTCAAGCCGTGGCCAACTCCTTGAAAATAGAAGGTGTCAACAGAGACCGCGTCACCTCAAGGGGCTTTGGAACCCGCTTTCCTACGCACTCCAACGAAACGGAAGAAGGGCGGCGTAAAAACCGCCGGGTCGAAGTCATTATAGAGAATTAGAGCTTAAATCTCGGTTCCACACCTGAGATCAGGCGCTGAATATTCTCCCGATGGCGAACTATAATCAATAGGCCAATGAGAAGGCCCAGCCATATCAGAAAGGGTGAATAGGAAAAAAACCAGAAGGCAATCGGAGCTAGGCCGACTGCGACTAGAGAGGCAAGGGAAACTACTCGACTCACCATGGCAACGAAGCAAAAAACAAAGATGAGAACTAAAGTGGCCATAGGTGCAAGGCTTAAAAAGATCCCCAAGGCGATCGCGACCCCCTTTCCTCCTTGAAATTTCAAAAACACAGGATAGAGGTGGCCTATAAAAGCTGCCAAGGCTACGAGGCTTGCTATGGCAAAGCTAAAGCCTAGATGAAGGGACAAAAAAGCCGGGATAAACCCTTTCGCCACATCCCCTACGAGAGTAATAAAACCCTGCCCTCTGCCCACAACCCTAGCCACATTGGTGGCGCCGACATTCCCGCTGCCAGTCTCGCGCACATCGACTCCGGAAAGAGATCCTAAAAGGAAACCTGTCGGGACGGAACCGAGAAGGTAGGCAAAAACAACCATGAACAAAGTGTCCATCAGTGCAGCCGGAATGTTTAGAAGCGGAGCTTGGTCCTTTTAATCCGATCACGGCGCAAATAGTAGTTTCCCCCACAGATCCAGCCAACAATAAAAATGCAGAGGGCCACCACAAACCATAAAAGAATTTCCCGCTCCTTTCCCTCAAGCACTGTGATGATCGGCAGTGGCTTACCCTTAGAGGGCTGTCTCTCTACCCGTTTGGGAGACGAGCGCGGCGAATCTTTTTCTCTTTCGACAACCCGTTCGGCACCGGCCCCTTCCAGGGCTGCCTTTATCTCCTCCCCTCCCAGGAGACGAACAAATGGCTTGTAGACGTATCCGCTCCTACCATCCGATAAAGAGACGAGGTACCAACCCCTTTCCTCCCTCTCGACCGTGACCTCCACCCCCTTCCTAAGAACAGCTCTGGACGGACGACTAAGGCCAGGCCCAGAACGCAGATTGACATAACTCTCCCCCTGGATTGCCCCTCTCTCGCCCATTGCCTCTGCCGTGGCGTCTCCGGGCAGGAGGACAAGCAACAAGAGGGTGAAAGAGAGAAGAGCAGGCCTCATAGTTGACTCCTCATACCCTCTTTACCATATCAGGAGTTACGCCCTCAAACCTTCTTTTCTATTAGCTTATGTCCCGAATGAATCTAAGAGATGGGATAGGTGGAACTGTCAAGAGAGAGAAGAAAGTGGGCTTCGATAAAAACTGTGGTCGCTTATCCCGAACCGGCACGAAATATAAGCATATAGCGAGCGGGAAAAAGTATGCTCCTATCAGCGCGTCTG
Organism: Deltaproteobacteria bacterium; assembly: GCA_027297485.1. Next base: position 10,431 of record JAPUHZ010000184.1, on the reverse strand, counting down.
GGGCTCGATGATGGTTAGCCCTAACTTTTCTTTTTATACAGATCCGGATTCATACGGCTTTGAGTTCCCGATATAGCCAGTTCCTCCTCAAACATCTTCCTGATGGATGGGTCTTCGTCGTAATATTCGATTTGATTGCCACCTGCCTTGACATCCTTATCCACTTTGGAAATATCTCCAAAACCCTCCCCCAGGCTGTATTTAATACTCCCCAAACGTGGGGGCAGATAGCGGGCCGGTGTGGCGCCGATGTTGAAGTGCTGGTGAAACATCATCGCCGGCGGCGTGAAGACGCTGCCATCCTGCCAATCGTAGCGTTTGATCGGCTCTCCTTCTCTCCAGAAAAGAGAGAAGCCTTTTCCCTTGATGATGATGACGTTGAAGCCCGGCCCGTGCCGATGGCCTTTTTTGTAGGTCCCAACAGTAAACTCCGAAATATGAGCGGCCATCGATCCGTTAGCCATCTCCAACATCACATTGGTCCCCCCTCCGCCGCGTTCTTTCCACTCCTCGAGTTTGAAATTGCGCGCGTCGGCGATAAAGTTGGTGTCCCAGATACGGCCGGGATGGGCTTTCCCCTTGCCGCTGAAGTAATCGGGCTCGCCGTTGAAGCGCTCCATGAAATCACAAGGGGTGTTGAAGATGAAATCTGCATTGTGGAAGAGGTTAAAGACGATCGGCATGCTGTTGACGGAGAAGAATCGGGCCGGTTCGTTTCCCTGGCCGTTAAAGTGCTGGTGCCAGGCATTGAGCGGCAGTGCGAAGAGGCTTCCCTCCTGCCATTCGAAGGTTTGTTTCGCTCCATTGTCGTTCCAAATGGTCGTTGCGCCCCGCCCCTTGAGAACGTAGATCATGTCTTCGTAGAGATGTCTCTGAGGATTCAGGCTCTTTTCCGCGGGGATCTCGCACACATAGGCGCCTGTTGCCCCTTCCGCGCCTTCCATGTTGATGAAGGCGCCGTCTCCTCCGACCCTGTCCCAGCGAGACAGTTGAATCTTCTTCAAGTCCTGAACAAAAAAGGTTTTGATGATGGGTATCCCCTCTCCCTTTTGCCACTTTTCGTAATAGGGGACATTGTCCATGACATTTTCGAATTGCGCCGCAGGCTTGGCCATCTTCATCCTCCAAAGTTGACTTTTTCTGCTTCATACAGCAAAAAACGAACAAAAGCAAGGCAGAGCATTGACAACAGGACAGAAACTCTACTAAATGACATGATTGACCTACTGAGATATATTAAGGTAGGAAATCCATTTCTCAAAGGAGATTCGCCTTGGCAAACACTGTCACAGCCCCTATGGTTGGAAAGATATTAAAGATAGAAAAGAAAGTTGGAGATCGAGTGGAAGAGGACGACGTGGTGATTGTTATGGAGGCCATGAAGATGGAGATCCCCGTTGTGGCACCCGTCTCTGGAGTCCTTAAAGAAATCAAGGTCTCACCCGGACAAGCAGTCGAAGCAGAGGAGACCTTGGCCGAGATCGACTGAAAGACCGTTCCCGCACACCCCTTCACAAGGAGAAAGATATGGACACCTGGACCTTCGGTTGGACCGTGGCCGTGATCGGCATGGGAGGTACCATGCTGGTTCTGTGGCTCTTGAGCCTGCTTATTCTCATGCTCAAAAAGATTTTCCCCTACAAGGCCGAAGAATCGGCATCCGCCAAAAGATAGAAGAGAGATGGAATCGACTTTTGCGTCCGGACTTCAAGGTCTCTTGCTCGGACTTTCCCATCTTGAGGCAAGCCAAGCCTTGATGATCCTCATCGGCTCCCTCCTCCTCTACCTCGGCATCAGCAAAGGGTTTGAGCCGTTGCTCCTTCTCCCTATCGGTTTCGGCGCGATCCTGGTCAACATCCCACAGGCAGGACTTATGGAAGAGGGAGGCGTGCTCCGCACCCTTTACGAGATCGGGATCCTCACAGAGCTTTTTCCCATTCTCATATTTGTTGGTATCGGGGCCATGACCGATTTCCAGCCGCTGCTAGAGAACCCAAAGATTATCTTGCTAGGGGCAGCAGGCCAGTTTGGTATCTTTCTTACTCTCCTGCTAGCCTTGGCCGTCGGCTTTGACAAGCTTGATGCGGTGGCTGTCGCCATTATTGGGGCGTGCGACGGCCCGACCGCAATTTATGTCAGCTCGAAGTATGCCCCCCACCTCCTCGGGGCAGTTTCAGTAGCCGCCTATTCTTACATGTCTCTTGTGCCACTCATTCAACCCCCGATCATGCGTCTGCTTACCACGGAAAGGGAAAAAAAGATCGTCATGGGGATTGAGAAACGGCCAATCTCCAAAAAGGTAAAGATCCTCTTCCCGGTGGTCGTAACCATTGCAGCCTCATTGGTAGCCCCCAAAGGGACACCTCTCATCGGAATGCTCATGCTGGGGAATCTCATGAGAGAGTGCGGCGTGGTGGAAAGATTAAAGCTCGCCTCAGAAAATGAGATCACCAATATTATAACTCTTCTCCTTGGCCTGTCCATCGGAGCTACGATGGAGGCGGAAAATTTTCTAAAGCAGCAGACACTCATCGTATTGGTGCTGGGCTTCATAGCAATAAGCCTGGACACCGTGATGGGAATCCTCTTTGGGAAGCTGATGTGCCTGCTCACCCGGGGCAAGATCAATCCCCTGATCGGCGCAGCCGGAATCTCCGCCTTCCCGATGGCCGCACGCGTGGCCCAGACTGAAGGGCAAAAGTATAACAAAAAGAATTATCTTCTGATGCATGCTATGAGCGCAAACGCAGCAGGACAGATCGGCTCCATTATTGCAGCCGCTGTGATGCTCTCGGTCCTCGCAGGGATGGGGATTGTGTAAGCGGGAAAAGAACCGGGATGTCTAAAGATACCAGCGATCTCGAAAAAAAACTCGCGGCGAGGGAAAGGCGGATCCTTCAGGGAGACGCTAAGGCCGTTGAGAAACAGCACGGCGAGGGCAAGCTCACCGCGAGGGAAAGGATTGAAAAGCTGCTCGACCCGGGAAGTTTTGTTGAGGAGTTTATGTTGGCCGAGACCCAATCCACCGACTTTGGCATGGCGGAAAAAAGGCAACCTACGGACGGGGTGGTGACCGGACACGGTAAAATCGACGGCAGGTCGGTTTATCTCTTTGCCCAAGACCGGACCGTCTTGGCCGGGACCGTTGGCAGCGCCCATGCAGAGAAGATCGCCTATGTTATTCAAACTGCGCGCAAGCTGGGCACCCCTCTGATCGGTCTCTACGATTCGGTCGGGGCCAGAATTCAAGAGGGACTTAGTGTTACCACGGCCATAGGAAAAATCTTTTTTGAGAACAGCATCTCTTCAGGCGTCATCCCTCAGATCTCCGCTATCATGGGTCCCTGCATCGGGGTAGCCTCCTACTCCCCGGCGCTGACAGACTTCCTCATCATGGTCCAGGGATCGAGCCAGATGTTCATTACCGGACCTCCGGTGATCAAAGAGGTCCTGGGGGAAGAGATCAGCATGGAGGAATTGGGCGGGTCAAAGGTCCACTCCGAGGTCTCAGGCGTCGCGGACCTGACGGCCAAGAGCGATGAGGACTGCCTCTCTGTTACCCGCCGACTTTTGAGCTTCCTGCCCTCCAACTATCAATTGCCCCCCCCACGCAGAGAGCCCAGAGACGATCCGGGACGCTCCCTCGATGCGATGGATAGGCTCGTCCCGCAGGAGATGCGCAAGGCCTATAATGTAGTCCAGGTCATCAAGGCACTGGTCGATGACGGCGATTTTCTGGAGTTGAAGGGAAAGTTTGCGCGCAATCTGGTGATCGGATTAGGACGACTTCATGGCTATCCAGCAGGTTTTGTTGCCAACCAACCTATGTTCCTAGCAGGAAGTCTGGACGTGGATGCCTCGGATAAGGCCGCGCGCTTTATCCGCTTTTGCGATGCCTTTAACATCCCTGTCATCACACTCATGGACGTACCGGGATTTTTCCCTGGAAAACAGCAAGAGGAAAAGGGGATCATCCGCCACGGGGCAAAGTTGCTCTATGCCTATGCGGAAGCGACTGTGCCTAAGATCACGGTCGTTCTACGCAAAGGCTACGGGGGGGCGAAGCAGGCCATGTGCACCCGTGAAATGGGGGCAGACCAATTTTTTGTCTGGCCCGGCGTGGAGTTGGCGGTCATGGGTGGAGGAGGGGCGGTGAATGTTATTTTTCGCAGGGAGATCGAACAATCTGAAGACCCGGAAAAAACCAGAAGACGAAAGATGGAGGAATATAGCGAGAGGTTCAGCGGTCCCTTCGAGGCCCTCTCCAAACAGTTCGCCCATGCAGCTATTCGACCCGATGAAACCCGAAGGCGCCTTATTCAGGCACTAGAAATCCTTAGAGAAAAAAAAGAAGAAAGACCGAGAAAGAAACACGGTGTGATGCCGGTGTAAGTCCTAGTGTAAGCATGGTTCATTTTGCGGTCAGGCTATTACCTCCCCATCCCTGCACTTGCATAAAAAAGGTCAAGGTCTTTGTAAACCGCAGGGAAGGTAACGGTAAAGGTTGAACCCTGGTGGGGCACACTTTCCACATCGACCGTTCCCCCAAGCATCTCTGTAAACGTCTTGACGATGGAAAGCCCCAGTCCGATACCACCGTGGACTCTGGCTAGAGAGCTGTCCACTTGGTGAAACTTTTCAAAGATGATCGGAATATCACCCTTCGCGATGCCTATTCCCATATCCACCACCTTAAATTCCACCGTCCCTGCCTCACGAAAGTATCGGGCCGATAGAGTTACATTTCCCTTGTCCGTAAATTTAATAGCGTTATCAATAAGATTCTGAAGTATGTGCTTGAGCTTCTGACTGTCAGTTTTCATAAGCGGAAGGTCAGAGGGATAGTCCCAGGTCAGGGTAAGTTCTTTCTCCAGAGGAACGCAGTAGGCTGACCTGAGGTCGTCAAGGAAATCCCCAAGATTAAACTCATGACTCTCCACCTTGACCGCCTCAGTCTCAATTCTGGTTGCCGCCAATATGCTGTCGATCATGGTTAATAGCCCGTTAGAGTTTCTCATCACCTTTTCCAAGATCTTTTTCTGCTTTTGGTTGATCTTGCCTAACATATTATTGTGCGTTACCGTTACACAACCCATGATAACGCTCAGCGGTGTTCTAAGCTCGTGTGACATAAAACTCAAAAATTCAGACTTCACTTTGTTTGCTCTCTCCAGGGCAACTGCCTGCTCTTTGATCTGCTCGTAGAGTTGGGAGTTGTGAATCGCCATGGCCCCATGACCTGCAAGCGTGGAGAAAAACGCTACCTCTTCACTGCTAAAGTCGTGCTCCTTTTTCGTGTAGAAGGAAAGCACCCCAAGAACCTCGCCCTTAGCGATCAGTGGAACTCCCAGATAAGAAATCAACCCGTGCCTGCGAAAAAACTGGGGGTCCAGTGTCCTCGGGTCTGTTTGAACATTGCCGGTCACCACGGGCGCTTTACTTTCGATCACCGCTTTAACAAGGGGAGGCATGTCCCTCGATTGCCTTCCTTTCCATTGCTGTTCATCGAGGTTCCGACAGGCGACTCGCTCTAATAACCCACTCTCTTTGTTTAATAACCACACGAGGATCGCAGTATTGGGTAGAAGCAACTCAATCTTTTCCATCAGGATGTTTAGCACGCCATGCAGGTCCAAGGTCGAGGTAACGGCCAAGTTAATCTCGTCCAGGACTGTAAGACGCTGCAGCTGGCGTTGAATCTCTTTCTCCGCCCGCTTGCGCTCAATGGCGTAGCGGATGGAGCGCTCCAACATAGGCGCATCGATCTGACCTTTTACCAGGTAATCCGTCGCTCCGGCCTTCATCGCTTGAATGTCCACTTCGCGGTCTCCCTGGCCGGTCAGCAAGATCATTGGAGCTTCGCAGCCGTTCCTAAGAGCCTCGCGTAAGAGGTCCAGCCCGCTGCAATCTCCAAGGCGGTAGTCGACAAGATAGCCGTCGTGCTGATTGCGCCCTATCGCCTCCAGAGCGGCATTATAAGTCGCCACCCATTCCAGAACGAACTTCCCTTCTTTGATTTCAGAGAGCAAGGTGCGAGTTATGATATAATCGTCCTCGTCGTCATCGACGAGAAGTATCCTGACTGGGCGGTTGTCCATGTCAGTCTTCAACTCTGTTGTCCGGTAGGTCAACAATTTCAAACCAGTATTTTTTTAAACTTTTCATTACCTCGACCAACCCCTCAAACGTGACCGGCTTGGTGATGTACGAGCTTGCGCCCAAGTCATAGGTGCGATAGATGTCTTCCTCCGATCTCGACGTGGTCAACACTACGACGGGAAGTCGCCGCAAATCAGGATCGGCCTTGATCTCCTTGAGCGCCTCACGCCCGTCTTTCTTGGGCATGTTGAGATCGAGCAGGATTACCCCCGGACAAGGTGAATCGGCGAGATTGGTGTATTTGCCCTGGTGGCGCAAATAATCCATCAGCTCCTCGCCATCCTCAACGAAATACATCTCGTTGACCAATCGCGCCTCGATCAACGCATCTCTTGCCAACATGCGATCATCCGGATCATCATCGGCCATCAAGAGCGTGATTCGTTTTCCGTTTTTCTCCATTGTGAGTCTCCTCCTTTGGGTTTTTTGACAGGTAGTTTGACGATAAATGTCGATCCTTGCCCCCGTGTGCTTATTGCCGTAATATTTCCGCCATGGCGTTCGACAATCTTACGGCAGACCGCCAAGCCTATCCCCGATCCCTCGTATTCGCTCCGTCCGTGCAGTCGCTGAAAAACACTGAAGATCCGGTCGAGATACTTTTCGTCAAAACCGATGCCGTTGTCTTCCACAGTGATTTGACAAAGCTCCTTGGCCGGAGAGCTGCCGGCCGAGGTCCGCCCCTGACCGTTAAGAAATTGACCCTGAATCTTTATGACCGGCGCCACCTCCTGCCGGTGGAATTTCAGCGCATTGCCGATTAGGTTCTGCAGCAATTGACGCATCTGCGTTGGATCGGCGTCAATGGTGGGCAAACTGCCCAATTCTACGCTCCCACCCGTTTGTAAAATGCGTACTTCCAAATCGCTGAGGACCTCTCGTGTCACATCGGCGAGATCGACCGGAACGAAGGGCCGGGCTTTGGTCGTTACCCGAGAAAACATCAGGACGTCGTTGATCAGAGTCTGCATCCTTCCAGCCGCGTTTTGCATTCGTTCAAGGTAGTTGCGCCCCTCATCGCTTAAAGCATCGCTGCACTTGGTCTTCAGCCGGTCGCCAAACGCCAGAATCTTGCGAAGAGGCTCCTGCAAATCGTGCGAGGCCACCGAGGCAAAGTCTTGCAACTCCCGGTTGCTCTGTTCCAGTTTCGTAGCCAATGTCTTCAACTCCTCCTCCGCACGTTTGCGCTTGATGATGTCCTTCTCAAGCTCAGCTGCCTGCTTTTTGGTCTGCTCAAAGAGCTGGGCGTTCTGTACGGCAGTCGCAGCCTGAGCGGCAAAGGCGCTCATAAGGCTGATCTCTTCCGACGAGAAATCCCTTTCTTTGCGGGACAGGAGGTTAACGGCCCCAACGACGCGAGTACCAATCCGTAGAGGAATACCTAGGTAAGCGTGATAACCCGCCTTGCACAGGCTCTCTCGGTGCTCTTCGATGAGCGTAGGGTCTTGGACGACATTCCTGATAGCTACGATGCGGTTCTCCTGAATGACCTTGCCTGAGAGACTCTCGCCAAGCCGCAACCTCTGACGAAAGTTTACGTCGGTGGTATGTAAAGAGCTGCGCAGTTCAAGATTCTCTCCTTCAATAAGACGGAAATTCGCACCATCCATCTTTAGAAGCCTTCCCGCTTGTTCGGCAATACGCGGAAGTAGGATGTCCAGATCCAAAAGTGCGGCTACATCTTTGTTGATATTAACCAGGGCCTCAAACTGCTGAGATTTTCTGCTAACCTCTTCAAAGAGCCGGGCGTTTTCCAGGGCGACTGCTGCCTGGGCGGCGAGAGAGCTCAAAAGGCTCATAGTCTCATCGTCATACGCTCGAGGGATGGGGGCATAGGTAAGAAGGACCCCGGCCGGTTTCTCCTGGACTAGCAGGGGCACGGCCACCAGGGAGCGAATCCCTCGCTCGGCTGAGATCTCACGCCAGGGCAAAAAGAGAGGATCGGTAAGGACATCTTCGCAGACGACCGGCGTGTGATTGCGGATCGCCCGTCCGAGGGGACCTTGACCATAGGGAGAGGCGGGATCATCCGATAGTTTGAGGACATCCCGGTAGCCCTGGTCCTCTCCGGCAACGGCGGAGATTCGATAGAAGGGCGTGTCAGGGGTTACAACAAACGTGAAGAGGGCCCCGATCAGTTGGCGTGCCTCTTCGGCGATTCGCTCCAGGACCTGTTGAAGGTTGTGAGTGGCAGTGAGGGAAAGGCCAATCTCGCGGAGGGACTCGGCGTGTTTCCGCCTCCGCTCGGCCTCTTGAAAAAGCCGGGCATTTTCTAGCGCTACCCCGATGGAGGCCCCGATGGACTCCAGCAGGCCAATCTGGTCGGGGGAAAAGGTCTGTGTCCCCCATGTCGCGACATTGATAATGCCAATCACTTGCTCTCGCGAGATGATGGGAATCCAGGCGGCGGTGTTGACATCCGGAGTTAAAGATTCTGACTGGATGCCCCCGGCGTGCTGGGTCGAAACATTTTCGAAGATCACGGAGCGTTTGGTTGTTAAGACTTCCTCGGCCTTACCACCTGGCCGTGTTCTCTTCTGTTGGAGCTTCTCTACGAAGGCCGGAGAGATCCCCTTGTGCACTTTCAGGGTAAATTCGGGAGGATTCCCTTCGAGGAAGCGGATGTAACCTACTTCCATGCCGGTAAACAGCAGAACGGCATGGAGAGACTTGTCCAGAATCTCATCTAGGTCGAGCGAAGTACTTACGGCAGCAGTGACGGTGTTGAGGGCAGAGATTTCCCGTGCCCGCCGCTCCGTCTTCTCGGACAGCCGTGCCTTTTGTACGGCAATGCCCATCTGACTGCCGATAGCCTCCAGGAGATGGACTTCGCTGGGTTGGAACTTGCGCGCGGTGCGGCTGCCGAGCTGGATGATTCCCAGAACTTCCTCACCGGCCCCAACGGGGACCACAATGGCTGACTTAGCCCCTTCTTTTTTTAATGACCGCAGCCCGTCGCTGTGCGTCACATCCTCCACCACGCGTGCTCCCTTATCGGTGATCACCCGGAGAAGGATCATTCCGGCTGTTGCATCTTTTGGGTCAGTGGTCTTGCCGTGCAAATTTTCGGGGTCCAGATAACCACGACTGGCAACCGGTATGAGAGTTTTGCCGCTGCGATCTAAAAGGCGGATGACACCCAGGTCGAAGGGGCCGATCAAAAGGGCCTTGTCGAGGATTTCCTCCACTATCGTTTGGAGATCTGGAGAACTCAAAATGGTTTGGCTGATTTCCTGGAGGGTTTGGAGCTCCTGATAGCGAGACTCTATCTCCCGGCCGAATCTCTTGCGCTCGGTGATATTCAGACTGTAAACCCGCATGAGGTTGCCGTCCGAAACGTACGAGATGTGCTGCTCGTATAATGTATTGCCGACCTCAACTTCACGAACGACGTTTTCCTGTTTTCCGCTTTGAAGTTCAACCATCACCTGCTGCAAACCTTTTAGTATCGGATGTTCGGATCCGGCTGCCTGCATATCGGGAAACAGCTTTTCTGCCGCCGGATTAAGGTAGGTAATGGTGCCTACGGGATCTATCTCAATGATGGGATTCGGATTCAGATTGGGGAAGGAAGCAAGTCGAAGAAGTTTTTCCTCGTCCGCGGTTGCCTTGCGCGGCGGATCCTTCGTCCTCTCCCGCACCCTTTGCTCGGTGGCTTGTTCAGTCCGGCCAGCCATTTTCTATTGTTTCCTGTGTGAAGACCCTCTGGACCGTGAAGCCAAGCTGAAACTCAATTCTCTTTATGCTCAACCCATTCTCTAAACTGACTCTCTCGAACACGCCACTGACCGCCGACTTTAAAAGCCTCCACTCCCTTCTCTCAGGTCATCCTAAGAGAGGTGTGTTTATAAACTTGGAGAATCGCTGTCGCCCCCGCAACAGTTTCCTCAAAAGGGGTGCATATGGATAAACCACTCTATGACTGTAATAACGCAATGCCTATGCCAGAACTCGGTAGATCTGTAACTGCTTGTTTTTAAAGGCTATCCGGTGAGATACAGGGATAAGGCTTGGTCATGTAATGGACAAAAATGGACAAAAGAGGAACCCAAAGCGTAAAAGCAAAAAACCATGGAGATCGGGTCATATCTCCTATTTTTCCCCTGATTGACGGGTTGAAAACAGGCACCAGGGGAGAGATGTCGATTGCCGCCGGCTCATCCGGATTTCACAGGCAGATCGAACAATCCGAAAAGTCGGAAAAAACCAGAAGACAAAAGATGGAGGAATATGCCAAGAGGTTCAGCGGTCCCTTCGAGGCCCTCTTCAAAC
>JAPUHZ010000183.1 GCA_027297485.1 Deltaproteobacteria bacterium | reverse complement strand
GCATTATGCGCAGACCCATAAAGAGGAGTCCGAAAAGATCCTGGAAGGCTTAAGGAAAAAAGAGCCGGAGGCCAGGTCAGTGAGATACGCCAGCCTTGCGCGGATGCCACGCAAGCCCTACCCAGACCCACAGGCCGTGATCAATGCTCACGAGCTCTGCCTCATGAAGGATTCTGCAGCGAAGGAGGTTAGCCCTCTGGCTCTATGGGACCTCCACTATCTACGCGAATTGGATCACTCAGGGTTCATTGACGGACTCTATCATTAATAAACTCTTTATCTCTTCTTTGCTTCGGCCAGAGTCTGTTGAATGAGCCTGCGCGCGGGTCTCGTATCGATATACTCCGGGCGATAGGTTTGTAAATACTTTACTCCGGGCTGACGGCGATAATTAGGGTGGGATACTGTCCTTAGGGACATCTTCTCTCATTGAGTTTGTTGAAGGAGATTCGGCCTTTTCTGCAAAAATCGTTTGGAAGGCGGTTTGGCCTTCGCGAGACAATAGCCAATTCAGGAATACCCTGGCCGCATTAGGATGAGGGCCCTGTTTAATGAGATTCGCTGAGCCCCGGTTGGGTGCTACGGTTGCCCCCTCCTTAAACCTGTTGGGTTCAAACTCTTGCACCGGAAGCCCCTGCCTTGCCGCAGTAGCCGTACCCCCGGCAAAAAAGGCCAACGAATACTTACCAACTCCCAGCCAGTCCATCATCTTGGGATGACTCCTCGCCAGGGTAACGTCCATCTTCCCATAGAGTTGCCTTAAAAACTTGGGGCCCAGTTCCTTGTTGTAGTAGAAGAGACGTAAACCAGTGCTCGTAATACTAGTGACTCTCGGGTCTGTAAGCACGATTTTTCCTTGCCACTTTGGATCCATCAGATCCCAGTAGGACTTGATCTCATCGGGGTTTACCAATTTGGTGTTGTAAGCGATATCCGCGGACCGGACATCGCCCTGGAAGATAAAGATATATCGCGAGTCGGGATCTGTATAATGATGGGTTCCCTGCCACCATTTGGATTCGTCCACGACTTCTGGAAGGATCAGGGCAGGGCGAATGGGATGCCCGGCAAAAGCTCACGGTAGGGAGTACCGGAGCCCATCAGAAACATATCTGCAAGGTGTTTTCCAGCCCTTCGTTCGGCCATAATTCTTGGCCCAAGTTGCGAGCCCCGGCCTCCCACAAAAATAACCTTGATTTCTGGATACTTGCGGTGGAACTCTCTTAAAAGGAAATCGAAGGCCTGGCTGCCATAGATTGAGACCGGCCCTTCCTTCTTGGCAGCCTCGAGGGTCTTTTCCCACTTTTGTTTCCAGTCAGGCACGGGTGCAGAATTTCCGACCCTTCCTATATAATAAAAGGGTTAAAGCTAGAGCAGTCAGGCTAGCTTGATCATGAGAGTTCTGGTGATCATATGAGACCTCCTCATTTGCCTATCTTGGGAACCATACGCCACTCTAATTTCTCTTGTCAATATGAGGAGTTAACTTGTTGGAGCTGTCCTGTGGATCTTGCCACTTGCTCCCTTATTTTAGCTGTGGTATTTCCACCTTTTGGGCCCTATTTACCCTGTTAAAAGGAACCAGAGAAAGGGTAAAAAAGGGGAGATCGGAACTACCAGTGGCAATATGCTGCAGAGGACTCGATAGATTAGGAGGGTGAAAGCTATGGAAGCGGAAAAACTAAAAGAACCTCCCAAGATACAGCGTCGGAGCCCTTACCACGAGTGGCAGACAGGAGAAGGAATTCCTATCGTTACCGGATTATGCATCAATGACCTGAACACAGTCGAACTGAAGCCCTGGGCGCGAACGGGAGGGTTGGGAGCATTTGTGGATTTGGGTAACCGACCTGGCTATGAAAGGGGCGCCTATCTAGGCGAGATCCCGGCTGGTGGACAGCTCAAGCCGCAGAGGCATATGTACGAGGAAGTCATTTACATTGTTAGCGGGAGGGGCGCCACCACCATCTGGAGTGATGGACAAGCCAAGCGGACTGTAGAGTGGCAGGAAGGGAGTTTCCTCGCTATTCCGCTCAATGTTTGGCATCAACACTTCAGTGGTGAGAGTGATCGTCCCGCTCGATATCTCGGTCGAACCAATGCCCCGGCCATGATGGGGATATTTCACAACGAAAAATTTATTTTCGATAATCCTTTTGTCTTCGATGACCGGTTCAATGGCCAGGAGGAATTCTATAGCGGCCAGGGCAAGTTATACCAGAGGCGAATCTGGGAGACTAATTTCGTTCCGGACGCTCGCGGTTTCAAACTCTACGAATGGAAGGAACGCGGGGCAGGCGGGACCAACGTGATGTTTGAGATGGCCGATGCCCAGCTAGCCTGCCATATTTCTCAATTTCCAATCGGCACTTATAAAAAGGCTCACGTGCATAGCCGGGGACTCGATAAAGGGGGCGGGGCGAACCTGCTAATCCTGGAAGGTGAAGGGTATACCCTCGTGTGGCGTCCGGAGGACAAGGAACGGCGGCGCCTGGACTGGAAGAAGAACAGCCTCGTGGTGGCCCCCAGTTCCTGGTTTCACCAACACTTCAACACGGGGCCGACACCAGCCCGCTACCTCGCGCTGCGCGGGGGGACAGGTGATCGGTACTGGAATGGTATGGAAAGGATAGCCGACGTCAACGAAAAGGAAGGCGGCTGTCAGATCGAATACGAAAATGAGGATCCTGAAATTCACCAGTTTTTCGAACAGCAGCTTGGGCGACATGGAACCACTTGTCGTATGAAAGGCCTGAGCCCACACTGCACCGGTGAAGCACCTGTAGCGAGGAAAGGAATCTAAGGAGGTTATTATGGCACAAGGCAGTCAAGCAGCTAAAGCAACAGAGGGGAGTGCCGATCTCAGTCTGACGAAGCGGGGTTCCACCTATGAGCGTTGGATCGAGTCTACCGGGGTCCCAACTCATAAGGGCTATTACGTGGAGGACCTGAGGACACTGGAATTGGGTTGGTGGGAGGAGCGTCAGTGCAACGCGAGTTTTTTATTGTTGGCCGGACAGGAAGGGGTGACTGAGGCCCGGGTCACGGAGATCCCTCCGGGGAAAACGCTCCCGCCTATTCGCTTTGCCTTGGATGAGATCGTCTATGTGGCGGACGGTCGAGGTTTGACCACTGTCTGGGGGGAAGAAGGGGGGCCTAAGAAAACATTCGAATGGCAGAAGCACAGCTTGTTTATGATCCCCCGTAACCACTTTCATCAGTTAAGCAACGCCCAGGGATATCAAGGTGCAAGATTGATGCACTATAACTATTTGCCGATTGCCATGTCGATTGTGCCGGACCCGGATTTTTTCTTTAACAATCCCTATATCAAATCGGATGTTCTGCAGGGGCAGAACGGGGGATTTTATTCCGAGGCAAAGCAGATTCGATTGCCCGGTAATCAATCGGCCGCGCGCGCCGTGGTGTGGTCGGGAAATTTCTTCCCCGATATGAGGGCGTGGGATAAACTAGAGAACTACCAGGAGAGGGGTGCGGGTGGTCATCGGGTTCAGGTCCGGTTTCCTGGATCAGAGATGTGGAGTCACATGTCTGTATTTCCTTCAAAGACCTATAAGAAGGCCCACCGGCATGGGCCTGGTGTAGTGATTATCATCCCGTCTGGTGAGGGTTATTCCATCATGTGGCCTGAGGGTGGAGAGAAAGTAGTCATTCCGTGGCATGAGGCAAGTGTCTTTGTGCCGCCCAATCGGTGGTTCCACCAGCATTTTAATGTGGGGCCGACCCCTGCCAGATACCTCGCCTCTCACGCCCCGCGGGGCACCAGTGGGAGGAGCGAGCGGGTTGAAGATCGACAGAGAGACCAAATTGAATATCCCGCCGAGGATCCAATGATCCGGGAGAAGTTCGAAGAGGAACTTGGAAAAAGGGGACTCAAGTCCCTTATGCCAGGTGAGTGCTACAAAGATCCAAACTACAAATTCAGTTACCAAGAAGCTGACTGACCAATGTAAATCAAATAAGAAGCGCCGGCGTAAAAGGCAAAGATTGCGGTGAACATTATGGCTGCACAAGAGACTGAGCTTTTAACTCAGACCGATCCCGGCACTCCCTGTGGTGAATTGATCCGTCGTTACTGGCAGCCTGCGGCTCTCTCGGAGGAAATGCCCCCTGGCGGGGCTCCCCTCCCGGTTCGTTTGCTCGGTGAGGACCTGGTTATCTTTCGTGATGATAAGGGACAGCCCGGCTTACTGGCAATCCACTGTTCTCACCGTGGAGCTGATCTGAGTTACGGACGCGTAGAAAAAGGAGGTTTGAGATGTATTTATCATGGTTGGCTTTATGACATCCATGGCAATTGTCTCGATCAACCTGGCGAACCCGGCGGCGGTGAACACCGGGGATCCATCCGCCACCCTGCCTATCCCTGCGTAGAAAAGGCAGGGGTCATCTTTGCCTATTTAGGGCCC
>JAPUHZ010000182.1 GCA_027297485.1 Deltaproteobacteria bacterium | reverse complement strand
GAGCGCTATCGTCTGGTCGCGGGCATAAGCCCCCAGATGAATCAAGCCATAGATTTGGCTAAAAGGGCGGCAAGCAGCAAAGCCACAGTCCTGCTTCTAGGCAAAAGTGGTACCGGCAAAGAGATCTTCGCCCGCGCTATCCACAATTGGAGTGAAAGGAAATCCGAGCCCTGTCCCACTATTTTTTGCAGCGCTTTTCCAAAGAGACCAAAAAGAACTTTGCTGAGATAACCCGGGAAGCTGAGGAAAGACTCCTAGCCTATGACTGGCCGGGAAATGTGCGCGAGCTGGCCAATGTGATAGAGCGCGCCATAGTTCTGGGGCAGGGTCCAAGAATCACTCTCTCCGATCTGCCTCCTCGAGTCATTGGCACAGAAACGAGGACTCCGTTAGACAGCTTGTCCTATCATAAGGCCATGGACGTCTACAGACGAGAGTTGATTATACAGGCTCTCAACCACGCCCAAGGAAATCGTGCCGCCGCAGCCAAGGCCTTGGGCCTTCACAGAACCCACCTCATGAAGCTGCTCAAATCACTCCAAATCGATTAATTTTCGATTGCTGATTTGGGGAAAATCATAAGTCGAAAACCCGAAATCAAGTTATATCGACCACGGGGTTTGGACCCCACGGTCGACCAAAGGGGAGAGCTGCCGCTTCTCCCCTTTGGGACCCCCATCGGCTTTGTGCCCGCGGCAAGCCGCGGGGTATGATAATAAAACCGTGGACTTGACCCCTAGTGAGTGATCTATGACTGGTCGGCGCTACGGTCCCTTCCGGCAACCTCCATCTTAGCGGTTCGTCCCAAGACTCTTAGTGCCCATCTCTCGCTGTCGCTTCGGCCTCTCTGCTTGCTTCAGGAGGGTCTTTCTAAGCCGGATGGATTGGGGTGTTACCTCGACCAGCTCGTCGTTGCCGACCCATTCGATCCCTTCTTCGAGTCCCATCTCCCGGTGAGGTGTAATGAGGATATTCTCGTCACGGCCGGCTGCCCGCATGTTGCTCAGTTTCTTCTCGCGGCAGATATTGACGTTGAGATCGGTACCACGGGAGTACTCACCGATGACCATCCCCTCATACACGCGCGTCCCTGGCGCGATAAAAAGGTTCCCCCGCTCCTGCACATGAAAAACCGCATAGGGTGTCGCCCCACCCTCACGGTCCGCCACGATCGCGCCGTTGGTGCGGCCCTGCATCGGCCCGTACCATGGGGCCCAGCCATCGAATAAGGTATTCATGAGACCAGTCCCCCGTGTGTCGGTGAGAAAGCGAGAGCGAAAGCCGATCAATCCGCGCGAAGGGACGGAGAACTCGAGGCGGACGCGTCCGGATCCCGCGTGAACTATCTTTGTCATTTGGCCTCGTCGGACCCCAAGGAGCTGCGTGACCACGCCGACATAGCTCTCCGGCACGTCGATCACCAGCAGCTCCACCGGCTCATGACTGGTCCCGTTAACCTGGCGTGTTACGACGGCCGGCCTGGAAACCGCGAGTTCGTATCCTTCCCGGCGCATGGTCTCGATCAAAATGGCCAGTTGCAACTCACCTCGGCCCGTGACACGCAACGCATCCGGCGAGTCGGTATCCTCGACCCGTAGGCTCACGTTCCGACGCTGCTCCAGCAGGAGACGTTCCCGCAATTTACGGGAAGTCACATAATCCCCCTCTCGGCCCGCCCATGGCGACGTGTTGACACCAAAAATCATGATGATGGTGGGCTCGTCTATACGGATGGCCGGCAGTGGTCGCGGTCGCTCCCTGTCTGCGATGGTATCGCCAATATAGATATCCTCGATGCCCGCTACAGCAACGATCGCACCTGCCTCGGCGACATCGAGATCGATGCGCTTCAAGCCGTGCCATGTGAAAAGCTGTGTCACCTTGATCGGAAGCTGGGAGCCATCAGCGCGGCAGAGACTATAGAGACCGCCTTTCACCAATGTGCCGTTGCTCACCCGTCCAATTCCCAAGCGGCCAATATAGTCGTTGTAGTCCAGGTTATTGACCTGGAATTGGGTGGGCGCATCGGGATTGACCAGCGGACCCGGAAGCGCCTGTAAGATCAGATCAAACAAGGGACCAAGATTATCCGAAGTTTTCGTCAGGTCGCGGGTCGCTGACCCTGCACGAGCGTTGGTATAGAGCACGGGGAAGTCCAGTTGTGCCTCGGTGGCATCGAGGTCGATAAATAAACCGTAGATTTCATCCAGCACCTCACGGATACGGGCGTCTGCCCGATCGATCTTGTTGATGCAGACGATGGGAGGCAATCCCAGCTCAAGGGCTTTTTTCAGGACAAACCGGGTCTGCGGCAGCGGCCCTTCGGACGCATCTACCAGGAGCAAGACTCCGTCGACCATGGTCAGCG
Source organism: Deltaproteobacteria bacterium (assembly GCA_027297485.1). The sequence continues at coordinate 1,886 of JAPUHZ010000182.1, read as the reverse complement.
TCCGCTCGACTTCACCGCCGAAATCAGCATGACCGGGGGTATCCACGATGTTGATCTTGACGCCGGCGTACTCGATAGAGGTGTTCTTCGCTAATATCGTGATTCCTCGCTCTCGCTCCAATATAAAGGAGTCCATGACCCGCTCCATCACCTGCTCGTTGCTGCGGAAGATGCCGCTCTGGTGCAATATCGCATCGATCAGGGTCGTCTTTCCATGATCCACATGCGCGATAATAGCAATGTTTCGGATATCTTGCCGCCGGCTTAACTTGGAATGCACCATAATTATCGAAGTACAAAAGGGGGCCGAATAGCCCCCCAGAGATTGAGTTGCTCAAACATATCTATTAATGAGTCCATAAGGTTCTTGACAGGCCACCGTTCCCTAATAACGGCCGGCCCTCGGGTCGAGCCCTTCCAAGCGCGGTCAAGGCTTCGACTGAGCTCAGCCGAACGTCTGGGCCTCTGCCTTGTAGACCACCCCCCGTCCTCTCCAAGGGTGGTTATTCCCACTGCCCGGGCCAGAACGCAAACCTTCACGTCCCTGTGCCCGCGCTCTCCGGGACTCGGCCCCCCGGTCGCCTGATGACACCTTACTTATGAACTCCTTAGTAATTTAACAGTTGCGTACTCCTCTCTCAAGGGGTTAGCCCCCTAGCGAGGTTCAGGACGAAGTCTTTTGTCGTTTATTGTCACGAGTAGTCTCCACTCCAAAGCGTGCCCAGGAATTCGCGGATGGGGAGAACGGTGACACCGGCGGGCCGCCGGTTACGCCGTTCAAGACTCGCGTAGAGATAGCGCTTGAGCTTTTTTTCTTCCTCTAACGCGCGGAGAAATTTAATATCCTGGGGTGAGACACTTTCTGGCAAGTATTTTTAGCTGGTTCTCTGAGATTTCCCAGGCAATCTTCTCAGTGCCAGGTCGGCGAGGAATAGAAAGAGGCCAAAGCCGGACAGAGGCCACCAGGTTTCTTGCGCTGCAATGGCTCCGCCCGGATCGGGGGTAAAGAGACGATTGAGTCCTTCCTCTATTCTATCTGGATCCAGAACCTCTCCGCCCGTCTCCTCGGCCAAACGGCTGAGCATACCGGTATTCGGTTTTAACTCACGGTACTCCCTGGGGTAGGGAATAATAAAGGGCACGGTTGCGGCTGCAAAAGGCTCCTTTCCATTTTCCCCTTCTTCATAGATCGTGAGGAAGTGGATCCCTCGCTGTAAGGCGGAAAAGCGGATCTCATAGCGCCCCGGAGCGATCTGCTGAAATGATCTTACCAGAGGGGCTTGGTCAGGGACCGTCAGATTCCCTTTAAGCTTGAGGTGATTCACAAAGCCTCCCTCTTTGGACAGGAAATCGACCACAGCCCTGACTTCCTCTCCCTCCTGCCGAAACTCGGTCCGTATCCTGTCCTCCGAAACCTTCCTCATCGCGCTGCGCGCAAGCTGACTGGCCCATTGCGGAAAAGCCTCCCACCCCACCCACTCCTTTCCCCACCGCCCACTTAAGTCCGAAGTAAACGCCACAACCTTTCCAAGTCCGTAGCGCCAGGAGACGAGCAGGGGATCTTCCCCCACTTTCATAAGCAAGTCCGCACGAGGTTTCGGATTGGTAAGGACGTAGCCTCGAAGAGGAGGTATCTTCCTTTGAGAGAAACCTCTCAGTGGACCCACAGGCGCCATCACTTTGGGATAAATCAACTTCTCGACCAGGAGATCGCGCGAGATCAAAAGGGTCTCGGTGGTAAAGATTTGCGGAATGGTCCGTGGGTCGACGGTTACGTAAGCCCTCCCCTTTCCATCCTTGGCGATCCCAGCCGTCAGGGCAAAATCGGCATCTCGACCCACAGCTACCGTGGATACCGTGATCCCTTCACCTGCCATTTCTTCCAC
>JAPUHZ010000181.1 GCA_027297485.1 Deltaproteobacteria bacterium | reverse complement strand
GTCGCTTTCAGAATTTGAAGAAGTACGGAGTCTGATGACCGCAGACTTCTGGCCGTACGGCTTCGAGGCCAACCGGAAGGTCCTAGAGACTTTCCATTCCTATCTCTTGGAACAGGGCTTGATAAAGAAGAGGTTGGACTTGGAAAAGCTCTTTGCCCCGAATACGTTAGAGGCGTTTAAGATATAGGACCGACAGGCTGGGACTGCGTTGACTATGAGTCAAGTGGAGTCGTATCGCCGCTTTTCAGATGCTCAAGGACACCCTTGGGTAGCAGTGGATGTGGTGATCTTCACTTTGAATCGGAGGGTCCTCCAATGTTTGCTGGTCCAGGTTAAAGAGGGTCCCTTTGCCGGGGAGTGGGCTTTCCCAGGCGGATTGGTTGGCGCCGAGGAGTCTCTCGATCAAGCGGCGGAGCGGGAGGTCTATGAGAGGACCGGCATGAGAAACGGCTACCTGGAACAGCTCTACACCTTTGGCAAACCGGAGAGAGACCCTGCCACACGGGTGGTTTCGGCTTCTTACTTAGCCTTGGTCCCCTATCAGGGAGTCACCCTGACTCCGGCATCCAAGTATGCGGATATCAGATGGTTTGCTGCCAATCGCCTTTCCCGCCTGGCCTATGACCATGATCAGGTGGGACGTCTCGCCCTTGAGAGGCTTCGCTCCAAGCTCCAGTATACCAACATCGTCTATAGCCTTCTTCCCCCGGAGTTTACCTTGGGGGAGCTCCAGGAAGTTTACGAGACGATCCTCCACCGCCCTCTGGACCGGCGTAACTTCCGCAAAAAAATCCTTTCGCTTCGGCTGCTGAAACAAATGAGGAAAAAGCGGCTCGGCACTCATCGTCCCGCTTCGCTTTACGCTTTTATGAAAAGGCGCCCGATGATTATTGAAATGCTTTAGTAAAAGACCCAACGACCCTGGTTGTAGGCGGAATGGCTACCGATAGTCCCCCCTTCCGCCTTTGGGTCTTAACACGACGATCTCTGTGGTGGCGGGGAGGGACGACTTGCTTACGACCAGAGTGTCGCTTTTCAAACGCCGGATGGAAAGCCCCTTCGCAAAGGACGCGAGGATGAAAATGTTTTCCCTGTAGTGCATGGGAATAGCGATCTTGGGTTTGATTTGTTGCAGGACCTCTCGGGCCGTTCTAGGGGGCATCGTAAAGATCCCGCCGATGGGAATAAGTACGATGTCCACTCTCCCCATCTGTTTAATCTGCTCGGGGGTTAGCGTATGACTCAAGTCTCCCAGGTGTGCAATGCAAAGGGTTCCGAGATCGAAGACGAAAGCGGCCCCTTTGAGTGCCCCCCTAGTCCCCTTTTGGTAAATCGGGACGTTGTACAGGAAGACGTCTCTGACGTTCCTGCTTACCCGATTCCATTCGGCCCCCCGGTTTGCCAGGCCACGCATGATAATAGGGCTGCCGTGGACCAGATCCACATAGTTATGATTCGGGTGTTCTCGTCCTACCGTTACCACATGGGGCGCGACATGGGGTGTGGGGTACATGCCTGGTCCCAGGGGATCCGTGACGATCTGGGTCCCCTTGCGCGTAGTGATCTGGAAAAAATTGTGGCCGAAATACTGAATAGTGGCATCAGGCTCAGCGGCGTAGGCGAAAGGGGTCAAACCCTGGGCCAGATCCATCTCTCGGCAGGCGGCTCCGGCAGGAGAGGTCACGAAAAACGTGAGGAAGAGGATAGTAGAAAAAAATGCACTTACATTTATCATGGGGTTTTCTGGGCAAAAACATCACTATACCTAAGTTCTGATGCCTTAAAAAAGTCAGCCACGTATTCACTCGCCGGCCGTCGCATCAAATTCTCAGCAGTGTCTACCTGCTCAAAGCGCCCTGCCCTCATCACGGCGATACGGTCTCCCAAGGCTATACCGTCTGCCAAGTTGTGGGTAACGTAAAGGGTCGTTAAGCGGTTCTCGCGATGAAATTTGAGGATCTCGCCTCGCATCTTGAGCCGATTAGGGGGGTCGATATTGGTTAGGGGCTCATCCATGAGGAGGACCCGTGGAGAGGTCGACATGGCCCGGCCCAGGGCGACTCGTTGCTGCTCGCCGCCGGAGAGTTCGGGGGGTTTGCGGCGGAAAAAACTCTCTTGAATACCCAGCCTCTGATTCAGCGGCCGCATGAATTCACGGATCTTTTCTCGGGACCATTTTCGGATTTTCAGAGGAAAGGTTAAATTGGTATAACTCCGCTCATCGAAGATCCTCATGTGGGGCCACAGGGCAAAATTCTGGAAGATCATTTGGACGTTCCTATGTCCTGGAGCGATGTCGTTGACCGGGATGCCTCCGATGTTGATGGTTCCGCTGTCCGGCGTCTCCAGGCCTGCGATGAGCCTCAGCATGGTGGTCTTGCCGCAGCCACTCTCCCCTACGATCACCAGCAGTTCCCCGTCATGGACAGTCAGATGGGCTTGATCCACCGCAACTATCGGACCGAACCGTTTAGTGAGATCAAGTAAGTGGACAGAGACCATTGAGTATTATGTTAGTGGACAAGAGGGGAAAACACAACATGGCCGCCAACTATCGCTCAGTCCGAGCCGTGGGTGCAAGAGTAGACAGCGGAATGGCTGGCCGAGAGGGAGAGAGTTATGTATGATCGTCATCGTATTCCATGGGAAAAGAATCCGAAAGCATTAGGTGCGCAAAACAAAAAAATGGCAGGAGGTTACTGAGATGAGTCTTCTTTCACCTGAAGAGTTGATCTTAGATCTTCAAGAGACCCTGCGGAATAGATATCCAACACCCCATCCGGTAAGACAACTCCTCCTGACAGGCCGCCTTACGAAGGGGCAGCTTCAACAGTGGGCCAAGAATCAGTTCCACGAGTTTCGTCATATCCACAGGTTTTTTGGCTTCCGGTACCAAAAGTGTCCTGTGCCGGAGCTGCGCAGGGCGTTGTTGGAAAACATGGTCGAGGAGGAGGGGGAAGACCTCTTTGGCGGCAAGTTCCCGAGTCACGCCGAGCTCTGGGTCCGATTCGGGGAAGGCATCGGTATTCCTCGGGAAGAGATGCTGGCCTATGAGCCGTTGCCGGGTGTTCGGGCAGCCTTAGAGATGTATGTAGAGCTGGTTCAACAGAGCCACTGGGCCGTGGCTATTGGCACAGGTCTGGTGTTCGAGGGGGAGGGACCAAAAAGAATGCGAGAGGAGAGGGAGGCCATGGAGGGATATTACTCCTGGATCCCTTCTTCCGCTCTCGATTTCTTCCGCGCACATGAATATCACGATGTGGGCCATGGAACCACCGTCATTGATGTCATTAAAAATTATTGCATGGAAGAACATCTCCAGGATGAAATGCGCGCGGCGGTGAAGAGTCGGAGAGACATCATGTGGTTACAGAATGAATCCATCTACCAGACCTTCGTGAGGCCCGCCCTCTCTCCCGATGTCGTGAAAGAGCTGGAAGGTAGATTAGAGTAGGTGGCAGGTAGTCCACAAAAAGTGTCAAAGCATCGCTGGGATGTCACGCTATATGAGCGTAGGCATTCTTTTGTCTGGAAGTATGGCGCCGACTTAATTGAGCTTCTGTCGCCCAAGAAAGGAGAGCGCATCCTTGATCTTGGGTGTGGGACAGGACACCTTACTTATCAGATCACCGCCTCCGGGGCAGAAGTTATTGGAATCGACAGCGACGTTGCGATGATTGCCCAGGCGCGAGAAAACTATCCGGATCTGCAATTTGAGGTGGCCGACGGGGTCCATTTCGACTTTGCGGAACCCTTCGATGCAGTATTCTCGAACGCATCCCTTCATTGGATAAAAGAGGCCGGGCGGGTCGTAGCCTGTATCTGGCGGGCCCTCAAACCGGGCGGTCGTTTTGTGGCAGAATTTGGCGGGAGAGGAAATGTGAAAGCGATTGTCGGCGCTATTTACAACGCAATCGAGGCCCTCGGCTATCCTTCGAAACGAGAATTTAATCCCTGGTATTTGCCGAGCGTCGGCGAGTACGCGACTCTTTTGGAAAGACAGGGTTTTGGTGTTAACTACGCCGCCTTTTTTGATCGTCCCACGCCTTTGGAGGGAGGTGACGGGGGTATTCACAATTGGATCGACATGTTTGCTGGTGATTTCTTGATCGGGATCCCGGTCGGCAAACGGACCGATGTGATTCAAAGCGTTGAGAATCAGCTTCGGCCAAACTTATACCGTGACGGGACCTGGTTTGCCGACTATAGAAGAATTCGAGTATTCGCCGTTAAAGAACTGGAGCAGCCGGCACGCATAAAGTAGACCCTTAGCGTTCACCCGCCGAGAAATAGGCGGCCCACCTCCGGGTCTTGGAGGAGCGCGTCTCCACTCCCGGCCATAGCAATCTCGCCCGAGACCAAGACGTAGCCGATATCTGCGAACTCCAGCCCCTTGCACACGGCTGCCTATCGAAGGATCAGGTCAGTCCCAATAAATTTGCTGCATTGCCTCCCAAGATCTTCTCTCTTTCCTCGGATGAGATAGAGACGGCGCGAACAGCTTCGATGGCTCTCTCAAGTGGGATGGGCACCGGCGGGGAATCACTGCCAAAGAGAACGTGCTCTGCACCGACCGTCTGCACGGCGCAAAAAATCGCTGGAGGATGGTAACAGACGGTATCGAAATAGAGCTGTTTAATGTAGGTGCTCGGAGGGCGGGTTAGGAGATCCGGTTCCCAAGGGCCAAAGCTCATGTCACCTCTTAGCTCGTAGCCTGAGTCGAGCCGACCCGCAAGCATGGGCAGGGCGCCTCCCAGATGGGCGCAAACCATTTTGAGTTTGGGAAATCTCTCCAGCCCCCCCGTCAAGATGAATCGACTAAGCGAGAGGGTGGTATCAAAGGGTCTCCCAATCATCTCAGGCAAGCGAAAGATTTCCATTTTTTCCGCCCCTAGGGTGACGCGGGGGGGGTGGATGAAGAGGGGCACATCCAGCTCCGTAACCAACTCAAAGAAAGGTATCGCACGAGTTGAGTCGAGATATTCTCCGTTTACGCTGGAGTTGATCATGATCCCCTTCAGTCCGTAGTCGCGGACCGCGCGCTGGGTCTCCTTAAGATGCCGGTCGTCGCCGAACGGGATCGATGAGGCGAGGCCGAGAAGATGCTCAGGATGTTTGGCCGTTACCTCAGCGGCAAACTCGTTAAATTCTCTTACGACCTCTAAGGGATCTAACCCTGCGGGTGTGCGGATCCAGTTGTTGCCAAAGACCGTAAGATCGACTCCTGCCCGCTGTTGTTCCTCTAAGAGTCTCTCGATGTTAAAAATAGTCTGCGGGGATTTCGGGTGAAACCACCTCTTGGGCGCCAGATGGGCATGACAATCAATAATCATTACTGCCTGTCCTTTTTGAGCACCATATGCGCTCGGCAATAGGATTGTCAATCTTCTTTTTGGCAACAAGTTAAGGATAGGATATGGTGAGAGAATGATGATCGAGATGCGCTCTAAGACACAGATTAAAAGACTTATCCGTGGGGCAATGGGTGAGATCAAGGCAGATCTGATCGTAACGGGGGGAGAACTCGTCAATGTCTATTCTGGAGAGATACTGCTGGGGATGGAAATCGCCGTTCTGGATGGAAGGATATGTTATGTCGGATCGAGCGCGGCCCATACTCGAGGGCCGTCGACTCAGGACCTCGATGCTCGAGGGCTTACCATCGCCCCCGGCTTTATCGACGCGCACACCCACATAGGCCATTTTTGTCGCCCCTATGAATATCTCCAGGCCTACCTGCCTCACGGGACCACGTCACTGGTAGCCTCATGCGATGAACTCGCGAGCGTCTTCGGTTTTAAAGGTGTCAAGCTTTTTCTCGATGAGGTGGCAGCCCATCCCTTACGTGTCTTTACGATGATTTCGATGGTTGCTCCTCAGGATCCGCTTTTATGCAGCACCCGATCGCTTTCCCAATCTGAAGTCGCTGAAGGTCTGGCCGACCCCCGCGTCTTGGGGTTGGGGGAGGTCGTCTCTTGGCTACGGCTTATCCAGGGAGACGTGGAGATCTTGGAGCGGGTTGAAATGGCCCGAAAGCAGGGAAAAATTATCCATGGTCACACCGCAGGGGCCAAGGACCAAAAACTTTGTGCCGTTGCTGCGGCCGGAGTCTCCTCCTGTCATGAGCCGATTCGGGAGGAGGATGCCCTGGACAGACTTCGTTTAGGTTATTGGCTGATGCTGCGTGAGGGCTCTTTCCGCCGCGATCTGGAGGCAACTCTCCCGCCATTTGTTGGCCGTGGTTTAAGCACCCAACGCCTCATTCTGGTGACTGATGGAATGGCTCCGGACGATACAGCGGAGTATGGACACATCGATTTTGTCCTCCGGCGCGCTATTGGTCTTGGGTTGTCTCCTGTTCAAGCCATCCAGGCGGTGACACTGAACCCGGCTACCTATTCGGGTCTGGAGCAGGAGATCGGGGGGATCGCCCCTGGGCGTCACGCTGATCTTACCTTACTGGAAGATCTGAAAGAGGTACGAGTCCATTCCACCTTGATAGGAGGTAAAGTGGTAGCGGAACAAGGGGAGTCTCTGGTAAAAGGTCATCCCATCTCTTTGCCTGACGATGTGATCAAGTCTCTTCGGCTGAGCCCGGGAGTTTCTCCGGATTCCTTCAGGATCCCCTGCTCCTCGTCCCCGGCTAAGATCCGCGTCATGGAGCTTCTCAATCTCAACATAACGACCGAGACGATTATGCCGGCTTACCCGCAAGGTGGATATCTGGGGGCGGATCTGAAACAGGACCTATTAAAGGTTGCGGTTTTTGATCGTCAAGGGGAGACAGGAAGAATAACCCTAGGCTTTCTCAAAGGGTTTGGTGCACGAGTAGGAGCTGTGGGAACTACAGCGAACCTTGACGAAAATACCCTTATGGTTACTGGCAGCAGCGACAAGGACATGGCTCTTTGCGCCAATATCCTCATTGAGGCGGGAGGGGGGATGGCTGTGGTGGATCGTGGAGAAGTGATAGAACAGATCGACTTTCCGGTGGGAGGCATCTTTTCACTTGGGTCTTGGCAGGAGATGGGAAAGGGGCTTAGCCGAATTCACCGTTGCCTTAGAGAAAGGGGCTCACCCTTCTCCAAACCCATTTACGCGCTTTGCTTTCTTACTTTTGTGACTCTTCCCTCGCTCAGGATTACCGCTCGTGGTCTGGTCGCGGTGAAGGAGCGACGGTTGGTTTCCCTGTTTGTGGAGGGATCAGGATGAGCCCCGTTCGGGTGTTCCGGCTGTGGCTTCTTGGCGCAGCAGAGAAAGGATCTTCCCTTCTTTATCCCTTTTCATGGAGCAATGGCCTTCAAGGATTGCCCCGTCCCCGATAACCAAACTCTGGGTAGTAACGTCGCCGAGAACGACCCCTGGCGGCTGGATCTCTATTTTTTTGTCAGCTTGGATCTCAGCCGTAACCTTCCCCCGGATGAGGACAGATGTGGCAACGATTTTTCCACTGATAGTTGCTTGTTCACCGATGGTGAGGCTGCCGTGGACAAGGATCTCTCCCTCAATCTGCCCCTCTATCGTAGTGGTTCCCTCGAAGAGCAACTTGCCATTGGCCTTGGTCCCGGGACCGAGGTAGGCACCAATCTCAGAGAATTGTCCCCCAGGTAATTTCCTTGTCTCCGCCATAAATTTCCCCTTTCCAGTGCTGGCACAATGAACTCACTCCTGCCCAAACGCCGCCTACACTCTTAGTCAACTCTAGTTGCGACAATAATATTAAAACCAGAATTTAAACCAGATGAGTTATTTTGTCCAGAGGCTATTTGGAGGCTATTTGGGGTCAGGTCTATTGATTCTTGTTTTTCTCTATGATAAATATCCTTCATGGCACGACCATTACGGATCGAGTATCCGGGAGCCACCTACCATGTCACCTCTCGTGGAAATGAACGAAAGGCAATCTTTCGAGGGGACTTAGACCGTAGGAAATTCCTTGAGCTTCTATCCTCCAGCGTGGAGCAGTTTATCCTTCAGCTTCACGCCTATGTCTTTATGGACAATCACTATCACCTGCTGGTGGAGACTCCTGAGGGAGGGCTGAGTCGAGCGGTCAGGTATCTCAATGGGGTCTACACCCAGTATTTTAACCGTCGACACAGACGAGTCGGGCACCTCTTTCAAGGCCGATACAAGGCGATCCTGATCGATAAGGACTCCTACCTGGTGGAACTAAGCCGATACATTCATCTCAATCCCTGGCGGGTGAGAAGCGGGGTTAAAGATCCGTTACGGTATCGATGGAGCAGTCTGAGGGCGTATGTAGGGAGGGAGAAGGCACCGTCATGGCTAGTGACCGAAGAGATTCTGGGGTCCTTTGGGAGAAGGCGAAGCAAAGCGCAGAGGGTCTACGGGGAGTTTGTCAGGGAGGGGATACAGAGAGGGGTAAGGACGCCCTGGCAAGATGTAAGCCGTCAGAGTCTATTAGGGCCGAAGGTTTTTGTGGAAGAGATCGAGGAGCGGTTTTTACGGGATCGGGGAGGGGAGTTAACGGAGCTTAGTGGACTCAGAGAGTCTAGGAAGCGGTTGGAGACAGAGTGGTTACTGGGAGTGGTGTGCAGGCATTATAGGATCACGAAGGGAGATCTCAGTAAGCGATCACACGGTTACACCGAAGCGAGACAGGCGGTGAGTTATCTTTTGCGGCGATATAGTTTGATGACGTTAAAGGAGATAGGGAGGAAGGTGGGATTGCATTATAGTACGGTAGGTAACATGGTTCGGGATCTGGCAGGAAGTAAGAATCGGCGACTGCGTCAGATTGTGGGGGAGATTGAGCGGGAAATCCAGAATCCATAGGCCTGAACATCCCGCTGGAAATTTCAAGCAGATGACCTAATCTTTACGGGCTCTGTCTGACGAATGTTTTGTTCTTAGCTGTTCGCTTATATTTTCGGCCTCCGTATTTGCCTTTTAAGCAACGATCTCGATCTGGCCTTGGCTTGGGTACCTCCCTTTGCAGAGCGAAGTTGATACTCTCGTTCCTCTTTGAGCATCTTGTAGATGATCCGACTGAGATGTCGACCTAGAGCCCGGATCGCTTGATTGTGCCTTTTGCCCTCGGCTCGTTTCTTTTCGTAATACCGCTGCGACTCAGGGACATACTTTCGATGCCGATCCAGTGCCGTCATCATTGCCGCTTTAGCACGCGTGTTAACCTGCCTGGGGCGCTTGGACCCTTGGTGTTTGCCAGAGCTGTTGTCCAAAGTGGCCATACCCAGGTAAAGTGCCAGACTCCCTTCCTTACCGAAGCGTTCCACCGTGCCGATCTCTCCTGCCAGTTCTGAAGCACAAACGGACCCAAATCCGGGAATAGATAATAACACCTTGGCTATCTTTGACCCCTTAGCTACTTCCTTGATCTTAGCCTCCAAGGTTTTGATCTTCTCTTCCAGTTCAAGCACCCGGTGTGCATCCTCCTGGATCATCTCGCCCACCCACTCAACCTCGGCACTAAAATCCGCACGCTTCTGCCAGTCCCGGATCACACCGGCGTACTTCACCCCCACCGCAGGGATCTTCAGTACACTGCTGCGTCTGAGCCGAGCCAGCTGAGGCAGCGTATGCACACTGACCAACAAACGTAGGAACCACTGGTTTGCGGCATCGTTGGTTATCTCCAACAGCCCAGGACAGACTGCTTGCAGATCGACTTGGAGGTTATTGAGCACACGTACCCGCTCGTTGACCAACCGGCGCCGCCGCCGGCTCAGACGCTTAAGCACTCCATTCTCATGCGGTACCGCTGCTACCTCCTGCAGCACCTCTTTGGCCAACGGCAGGTGATCCCGTAACTGAAACAGCTCTAAGCC
>JAPUHZ010000180.1 GCA_027297485.1 Deltaproteobacteria bacterium | reverse complement strand
GATCCCGAGGGGACACGGCTCAAGGAGGAGGCTCGTCAGGAAGGGCTTTGCTCCATCGCCTGGATTCCTTTAAAGGCGCAAGGGAAGGTGGTGGGGATCCTGAATGTCTCCACCAGTCAGCCAAGACCATTCGAACCTCGGGAAGTGGAGCTCTTGCAGGCGATCGGGAGTGTCATCGGCGTGGCACTGGAGAACGCCCAGCTTTATGAAGGATCCCGGAGACAAGAGGAGATCCAAAGGCTCCTCAAGGAACTCAGCCAAGACATTACCTCCTTTGATATCGATAGCCTGGTCAAGAAGCTCACAGAAAAAGTGCGGGGGTTCTTTAAAGTCGATGTCTCCGACATCAGAGTAGTAGAGAATGGAGTCTGGCGGCCAGTCGGCGTGTCGGGTATCGAGCCAGAACGCATCCGCGGAACGGGGACCAACCGAGGGCGATCGACTTGGATCCTGGAGAACCGCAGACCCTTGGCAATCGCGGACATCACTAAGGAGACAGACATCCCAGGTGGAGAGACTGCCAGTCGAATTGGCATCCGGGGCCTCCTCGCTGTTCCCCTTTTTTCAAGGGGAGGAGAAGTGATCGGGGTTCTCAGGGCTTTAACCTACCAGCCGAGAGAGTTTTCCCAGGGAGAGATAGATCTCATGCAGCAGTTGGCCAACGGGGCGGATATTGCTTTGGAAAACGCCCGCCTCTACGAGGAGACCGAACGCAATCTGGAGCGCATCCAGGACCTGTACGAGATTGGTCAGGCCGCTACCTCCACCTTGGATCTCCACGATGTGTTGAACGTCCTGCTAGACAAGATTGATTTTTTTCTCCCGTACTCCGTCACCACTCTCAGGTTAATAAACAAAGAGACTGGACTGCTGGAGGCCGTAGCTGCTCGTAATGTTGACGAAAAGGAATGGAAGGCCACGATGCGGGAAGGCGGGCGAGGTTTCTCTAAGGGTGCGCTCGAAAATAAGGGCCCTGTGGTAATTGGTAACGTTCAAAAGAACACACAGGCAAAGTATCCCGAGTTTTTACGTAAATACGGGTTAATCTCATATCTAGGACTCCCACTGGTTGTTAAAGACAATATCCTGGGGACCCTTGGCTTTTACACGAAAGAGGAGCATCAATTTACCAGCGAAGAGATCCAATTTCTCTCCACGCTCGCGGGCCAGGCGGCCATAGCGATTCACAATTCTCAGCTCTATGAGCAAGTGGATAGAAAAACCCGCGACATCTCTGCTCTATATGGCCTCACGTCTACGGCTAGCCAAAGCTTAGAGCTGGACACGGTACTACAAGAGGTGATCAAAAAATTCGCTGAGATTTTTCACTTCGACATGACGAGAATTTTTCTCTTTAATGCCCAGATGGACGAGTTATCTTTACGGGCTTCTTCTGAAGACCAGCCAGAGTCCTTTGCGCAAACGAAACCCTTTCGGCGAGGGCAAGGGATCAACGGGAGGGTGGCGGAATCCGGAGAGCTTATGATCTTCGAGGATCTGACGAGCGATCCCCGCTACGAGGAGTTGACCCGTGTCAAGCTGGCTAAAAGAGCTGGATTTAGTTTTTTTGCCGTCTTTCCCATAAAGAGCAAGCAGAGGACTGTTGGGACCATCGACTGTTTTGGTCGGATGCCCCGGCACCTCATATCCGATGAGATTCGCTTGATAACATCCATGACGCACCAGATCGGCATCGCCGTGGAGAACGCGCGCCTCTACGCCCAAACCAAAGAGCAGGCTACCCAGCTTGAGAAGGACATCATCGAGCAAAAACAGGCCGAGGAGGAATTAAAGCGCTCACGCGAGCAGCTACGCCACCTTGCCAGACACCTCCAATCCGTACGGGAGACCGAAAGGAGCAGTATCGCCAGGGAGATCCAGGATGAGTTGGGCCAGGTCTTGTCAGGTTTGAAAATGGACCTATCGTGGTTGCGCAGAAAGCTGTCCAAAGATCAGCATTCACTGCTGGTGAAGACAAAATCAATGTTAGACCTCATAGATCAAACCATCCAGACGGTGCGAAAGATCTCCACAGAACTCAGGCCGGGCGCACTGGATGAGCTGGGGCTTACGGCAGCCATTGAATGGCAATTTCAGGAATTTCAAAATCGGACTGGAATCAAAGGTGCGGTTAGCTCACATCTGGAAGAGATCCATTCGGATCAAGCCCGTTCCACGGCGGTGTTCCGCATCTTTCAGGAGGCCTTAACCAATATAGCTCGCCACGCCAAAGCAACCAGGGTCAACATAAGCTTGCAAGAAGAGGGCGGGAGCATGATACTGCAAGTTACAGATAACGGCAGGGGTATTAAAGAAAGCAAGATCTTCGATGGTAAATCTCTTGGGCTCCTCGGAATGCGCGAGCGCGCCCTCCCCTTGGGAGGGGAGGTCGCCATCAGTGGCAGACGCGGAGAAGGAACTACGGTGACGGTACGGATTCCGCTAAACTAACCCAGTTACCGAAAGGAACCTCCATGATAAAGATCCTCATCGCAGACGATCACCCAGTTGTTCGGCGAGGTTTGAGACAAATCCTGGGTGAGGAGTCCGATATGACGGTGCTCGGAGAGGCTACCACCTCCCCGGAGGTGCTCACAAAAGTCCGACAGCAGCACTACGACCTTGTCCTGCTGGATATTACTCTACCGGGCAGAGGCGGACTGGAAGTGCTGAAGGAACTGAAACACGACTACCCTAAACTCCCTGTGCTTATCTTAAGCATGCATCCGGAGGATCAATTTGGGGCACGAGTTTTGAAAGCAGGGGCGGCTGGCTATATGACCAAAGAGAGTGCGCCTGAGATATTAGTCAACGCGATCCGAAAAGTACATGGAGGCGGGAAATATGTCAGTCCGTCACTAGCTGAAAAATTAGCGTTTGACCTAGAGATCGATACCAATAGGCCGCTTCACGAGAGACTGTCTGATCGTGAGTACCAGGTGATGTGTATGATCGCCTCCGGGAAGACGGTTAGCGAGGTTGCGAAGGAGCTATCGCTAAGTGTTAAAACCATCAGCACCCATCGGGCACGGATTCTGGAAAAAATGAAAATGAGGACAAACGCACAATTAACTCATTATGCTGTAAAAAACCAGCTGGTGCATTGATTCAACCTGAGTTCGGCAACGCGTCCTCCCCTCCTCTCACTGCCTCGTAGGATAGATTGGGATAAGAGAATCGATTAGATTCTTACAAAATTTTCAGTCTTTCCCTAATACTTTTCTTAGTCATTTAGTGGCATAAAATACAATTATATATCTGACAGATTCATATAATGACAATAGCCCGTCTTTCTAGATAAGGGGAGCCATATTCATGCAGGCCTATCCGGCCTCTAATATTATTGCTGAGCATCCCTTGATGCAGAAGATCCATACCCTGGTGCAGCGGGTAGCCGGCACGGACGCTACGGTGCTCATCACCGGGGAGAGCGGTACGGGAAAAGAGGTCCTGGCTCGCACCATTCACAATTTAAGTCAGCGTGTCTCACGCCCCTTTGTACCAGTCAACTGTGCCGCCATCCCCTATGATCTCTTAGAAACCGAGCTTTTTGGCCATGTGCGGGGCGCATTCACCGGCGCACACTTCTCGCGGGCGGGGATGTTTCAACTGGCAGAGGGTGGCACCATCCTTCTAGATGAGGTGGCGGAGATCCCCTTTTCCTTGCAGGCCAAACTACTGCGGGCGTTGCAAAACGGGGAGGTGAAACCCATAGGGACAGATCGAGCGGTGACGGTCAATGTGCGAGTGATTACTGCCACTAACAAGAACCTGGAGAGCGAGGTGGAAAAGGGGGCCTTTCGGGAAGATCTCTTTTACCGCCTCCAGGTTATCCCCATCCACCTTCCCCCTCTGCGGGCGCGCCGCTCCGATATCCCGCTTTTGGCGCACCAGTTCCTGGAGAGGATGAACCGTAAGTACGCCATTTCCGTGCAAATTGCCACAGAGACGATGATCTATCTCTGGGAGTACGACTGGCCGGGAAATATACGGGAGCTGGAAAATCTTATAGAGCGGCTGGTGCTCCTGAGCGACAAGGGTCAAATTCGCCCGGAGGATCTCCCCCCAAACATTAGATTCTTTATCTCTGAAAAAAAAATTCCCCAGGCCGCGCCCAGCAATGGAGGGGTTGACTTGCGGGAGGCCACAAAACGTTTTGAGCTCCGCTTTATTGATGAAGCGCTCCGGTCTACCAATGGGAACAGGACCGAGGCGGCGCAGAAACTGGGACTAAAGCGCACTACCCTGCTGGCCAAGCTGCGGCACAGGGAGGCGACTTAAAAGAGGGGATGAGAATGAGCCGGCCTATGCTCTCGGCCAAAGATTCCTTTGTTTTCACTGTGCTGGTAGTTGACGACAACAAAGACATCGTGGAGTTCCTCAGGCTCTTGCTTTCACACCACGGCCTGACCGTTCTGTGTGCCTACAGCGGCCAGGAGTGCTTGGAGACCGTGCGCAGCCGACCTGTAGACGTCATCCTTCTGGACGTGATGATGCCTGGGATCGACGGGCTCGATGTATGTAAGGAACTCAGGCGGACCTCTCCTTCTCTCCCGGTTATCCTGCTCACGGCCAAGGATGACATGGCTACCAGGAGCGCGGCCATGGCCCTGGGAGTGAGCGAATTCATTGCCAAACCGGTCATGGATCATCAGGGTCTTGTTGCGCGTGTCCTGACACTGATCCGCAGCCGCGAGTGGGAGATGAAGATGGACCGAGCCTTCGGCCCGATTGAGCCACCGTGGAAAACTGTCCCTGTAGAGAAGTGACCTCCGGGCCCGGGGCTTTCAGATAGTATTACTTTTTATGAAAACTTACGGAGACGATTCATGCGCGAGTACCTTCTAGGAACTGAGGATGGGCTGCGGAGGATGTGCGAGGAAAATGGAGTGTGGAGAATAGAGCCCGATGTGGCGCTAAAGGGGAAAAAGATTTTATGTGGGGTCAATTTCAACGGGCGAATTGTGGCGGCGTGTTACAGTGACGGAATCTACATATCGAAGGATTCCGGGCTGGCTTGGCAAAAGGTCGACGATGATCGCTTCGGCAAGGTCCGCTGCCTCAGACGAGCAACATGGAATGGTCAGAAGGTTCTTTTTGCGGGAACGGAACCTGTTGGACTGTATATTTCCCAAGATGGCGGTGATTCCTGGAGTGAACTCGGAAAGATGCGCAAGTTCCACAAGGCGAAAAAATGCCCCTCCCCTCAGGCCAGTGTCGAACCGAACGTGCGAGATGTAGTGGCGGACGGAAGGAATGGAAACAGTCTTTACGTTGCTATCCAGCTCGGAGGAATCCTTATTGGACAACAGAAGGGAGAGCAGTGGGAAGAGAAACGGGGGGGGCTGAATTTGCATGTCAACAGGCTCCTGATGGAGCCGTCCGATCGAACAACTTTCTATGCTGCAACGGAGGAGGAAGGGATTTTTGTTACTGAAGACGGAGGAAACAAGTGGCACCGGTGTGGGGCGGACTTTCCTTGGACCTACACGATTCCGTTCGAAATTTGCAAGCCTCGGTACCTTATTGCCGGAATGGCGAGGGGCCTGCCGAGCACTTGGGCTCAGAGGGAGTCTGGAGCTGAAGCTGTTCTAGCTGTAAGCAAGGATGGCGGGGCAAGCTGGACAGCTTTATTCCCGGGGAGGCCCCTGTCTTCGATGATTATGGATCTGATATTTACGTCCTCCGAAAGGGATTCGGTGATTTGCGCTACAGGAGTGACCCTAGGTGGACTTGCAAAAGGAACCGGTCAGCTTTACCGGGTGAATTTGGATAGCGGTCGATGGGAACTTCTGGCGGGGGCACTGCCCGGGGTAAATTTAATATTGGCTTTACAATGACTAGGCATAGGATTCCGGACTATAGTCGCCTAGCCAAAGCCATAGCAATGAAGAATACGTTCAGTTTGATATACTATCCGGCCATTCTCAGCATCGAGAACGAATTTCTCGAGAGCCTGTGCAACAGAAGGACACCGGAGGCAGAGGAGAGACTCATGCTGGCAGTCCTAGAGAATGCCATCCATTGCTTTTTCCAATGCCTCTCGGCTAAGGATGAGAAGAAAAGGCGATCTTTTGAAGAGACCCAGAAATGGATCTGGGAAAAAAACAGCGATTGGATCTTTTCCTTTGAAAGTATCTGCGAATCCCTCGAGATTAATTCCTCCTGCCTACGTGGAAAGCTCATACGGTGGAAAGAAGGAAGACCTACACCAAGCCTAACGGACAGATCAGAACCTTAGGTAAATGGCACACTAGCCCACCACGGTCACCAGTTAACCCCCGCCCGGCAAGAATAATGAAGCCAAATGCGATCCTGAGCTGATTTTGTAGCAATTGGCGCCTTATTGATCGCAGATTTGTCAGTATACTAATACAAACGCAGTAAGTAAGCTTACATTTCCTCGGTGGAAGGAGCCTTCAGGCCGAGGGAAATGGGCCAGTGCCATGACCCTTCGGTAAACTCAGGGTCATGGTGAGCAAGGTCGAACCATGAGGGCCGCCACCCCTACCCCTTCACGTGATTATTCCTACCGTCTGGGCCTGCACCAAGCCTCACGTTCGGTTCCCTCGTCCTTTAGTCTCCTTCCCCTCGGAATAGCCTCTATATAAAATATTTAAACACGTTTGTATTAATGATGTTCATCAAGGATGATTTCTTGGGCTGATTCATGTCGGGTCGCGGTTAAGTAAGTCTATCTAGTACCGATAAGACAAAGTAAATAAGGATCGCAGCTTGAAGCAGTTGGCTTGAGACGCAGGTTATTTACTAAGGAGTTCATTAGTAAGGTGTCATCAGGCGACCGAGGGGCGAGTCCTGGAGAGGGCGGGCACAAGGACGTGAAGGTTACGTTCTGGCCCGGGCGGTGGGAAGAGTCACCCTTGGAGAGGGGGGGGTGGTCTACAAGGCAGAGGCCCATTGACCGCGCTTGGAAGGGCTCGACCCAAGGGTCGGCCGTTATTAGGGAACGTAGGCC